>JAAZFB010000236.1 GCA_012511915.1 Clostridiaceae bacterium | reverse complement strand
GGACTAAGTTCATTAGCGGTGTTAAAAATCAATCAATATAAAAACCCGTGAGCAAGACGAGTAAGAATGATTCTAAAAACGTTAGGAGGTCTTTTTGGAGCTGGTGGTCGGAATTGAACCGACAACCGGTGGTTGTTCGTAAGGTAGTATAAATTCGTTTATCCAATCTGCTGCTTCGCAATTACAAACCAATCCTCTATAACAGCCTTTTGTATTCCCAACTCATTCATTGCCGTATTGATGTCAATTTTATGCTTCTGAAAATTTCTTTTTAATCCGTCATTATCGTCGACAATAAGTAACAACCGTCGTTTTGCTCTTGTAAGTGCAACATACAGAAGATTGGTTTCTTTGTTCGAATCGTTCTTTATACCGAGCAATATTTCTAACAGGGAATTACAGATAATAAAGTAAGCCGTGTCACCTTCCAAGCCCTTTATTTTTTGTATTGACTCAACATATATGCCCGCTTCTTTTTCGCCACTAAATTGGCTGGCGAGTTTTGCATAATCCTGCTTAGACAATCTTATGCTGTGTTTTTTAAGGCATTTATCCAATCCTATTGCAAGTATTTCATTTATAGCTGTACGGCGAAGTGCCCCAATATCATATTGCGGATATTTTTCGGCAAGAATTTGTACGAATTCATGCGTCAGTCCCGATTGATCGTTGGCTGTAGAAAACACATCTGTTTTAATTTTTGTGTATGAGAAGACTTCTTTACAGCTTCTGAGCTGTTTTCTGATTTCAGTATCGAGTTCAGACAATAACATATATACAGCGGATCCTTGTTCTGCATTACAGCTACTTAGCGCTGAGCCTTGAGGTAATATCCTGTTACACAAAGGTACGATGCAAGCAGGTATCCGTCGCGATACTGTATTTATTATCGGTGCAATACCCGCCTGTTTTTCCACTTCCTCGGTAAACCACTTATATTTGTCGGTCCCCCACAAGGCCTGAACTGGATCTCCAACAAAATAAAAATGTTCAAGCTCGCAGATTATTTTTAACATCAATTCGAAAAAACAATCATCCATGTCCTGAGCTTCATCTACAAAAAGGCAATAAATATCGCTGACAAAATAATTTAGCGCTATCTCTTTTCTCTTCTTTACAGCAACTCTATCTGATTTTGCGGCGATTAAAATAGATTTTGCATACTGGGGGACTTCATGCGCATGTATAAACCCAGCATCTTTTAGAACACTTTTGCGCCTTGCCTGCCACTGCAATTTGTCAGGAAGTTTCTCAATGCTGCAGGAATTTATCGATTCTCCTCGGATAAAGTTTGAGTATGGATATATGATGTTGTTAAGAAAAAATCCGTGGACTGTATCAATAATTACGTTTTCAGGTATGTCGCGGACATTCTTAATCAACTCGTCTTTTATTTGCTTTACGGCATAATTTGTATAAGTAATTACATAAATCTTCTTATCATCTGGGCAGTCATCCAGAATGTTTATTATCTTCTGTGCTATGCCATATGTTTTTCCGGCTCCTGCGCATTCAATGTGTATTTCCTTCATTGTTTCATCCATTCCAGCAAAGAACTGATATAGTCTGGTGTCGAGAACACCTCTCCCGTATCTGCGGCTTGGCATACGGCGATTATATTATTCAGCTTATCTGAGGTCATATGATTGTACATCTCTTGCGCCGAATATTTTTTCCCAAACAGCTTGTTCAGTTTTGCAAGATTGTCGTCCTTATTGACAAAGTCATCCTCAAATTCCTTGCCCAATGAAGTTTTTACCATTATGGAATTTGAATTATATGCCTCATGATCCTGCTTCGCTTGGTCTTGTCGGTCATAATCTCGAACTACGCCAAGTTTGTCTTGACTTTCATCGTGGAGAGATTTCCATGTTTCTATAAAAGTTTTAAAGCCTTTTTGCCCGATAGAAATAACCCTTATGTTATTCAGCGACGCATCTTGCTGCAACAATGCGTTTATATATATTTCTTCAGTTGCACCCTCAACAAATATTAATTTGCTGGCATAAAACATATTAAGAGTATCAAAATTTTCACGCTTTGCAAGATAATACACAAGCTCTGAATCTATATTTGACAAATCTGTGACTTGGTCGTTATTGAGCAAAAGAACGACATTGGTTAATTCCAGTTTGTTCATTATCTGATTGCTATGAGTGGATAGAACAAGCTGGGTTAAGGTATTTTTCCCTTGCGCCTTTTGGAAAAACTCTATAGCAATCTTCAGATTGTTTATATCCAGATGCGATTCCGGTTCCTCAATACAGACAAGGTTAAAGCGTTTAAAGGTATCATTGAGAAAATAACTATACAGCGTAAGCAAAAAAATCAAGTTCCGTGTTCCCAAACCTCGTTGGAAGAGCATATCATTGCCATAACTTAATGTGATATTTTCAATAATATCTTTATATTTTTTAGCATTTGGAACGAGCTTAATATCATCAATGAAGTCTTTGATTGATTTGTTTTGAGATACAATATCGCTGTATATGCTTCTAAACGACTCCAACGATTGGATTCCGTCGAAAAATTCATTATATCTCTTTGTAAGCTCCGCTTTGTCTTTAAGGTTCAGACCACTGTCAATAATGTTTGCGACCACCCTGGTAGCACCGGAGGTATCACCGCTTGAGAAAGAATCCCTTTCAGCATCAATGGTATTTGCAACGAAATTCCTTATTTTTGTATAGTCAATGCTTTTATCGTTATTGGTTGATTTTAAAGAGTGGTCGTAACATTCGAGAAATAACTGAAAATCTGCATGGCGTTCTTCAAGTAGCCCCTCACCGTTAAGGTCGCTGATCAGTTTATTCAGCTTTTTAATATCTTTAAGGTAATATTTATATTCGACTTCAAAATACTGAAGCTTTTCGTCACCGTTGAGCCAATCTCTTAATAGGCTCTGTTCGTAAATGTTTTTCGCATCTTCAAATTTCAGCCGAATTATTACAACCGGCGCATTTTTTATAAGTTCAACAGCATAATTCTCGGCATCGAAATTATCTTTTATGCTAACGTAAAATGCACTCATCTTTGAAATGAAATCGTTAACGCATTTGATGTTAAAATCATATTTTGAGAGAGACTTGGCATAATAATTACCCTTGCTGTTATAAAGCAAGATATTAAGAGCATCAACGAAGTTGCTCTTTCCTGTATCGTTTTTCCCAACAATTATTGTAAAGGGTTTTAGAGGTATATCAATTGTTGAGAAATTTCTAAAATTTTCAATATGTACATTGGCTATATACACTTTGCAACCTCATTTCTTTGGCGGCTCCAACTTTTTCAGCTGCTCTATTCCCGCGCTATCCAAAAGAGATTTCATCATCTGCTTAGCATTGGCGTTGAGGCGAAGAAGGCGCTCCTTTTGAGATAATCCCTGACGGATAAACACAGCATTCAGGCTCTCCATGTTCGACAGAACAATAAGTTGCTGGAGAGAGGCTTCGTCACGGATATTGCCCTTTGCATCCAGATTCGCCTGCCGCCATTCCTTTGCTGTCATTCCAAACAATGCAACATTCAGAAGATCCGCCTCGTTTGCATAGGTTATGTTTTGTTTCTGGGGAGTCACGTCTGGCGGAATTAACACATCCTTGATGGCATCTGTATGAATACGGTAATTGATTTTGGCAAGAGTACGGTTGAGATTCCAGCCGATTGACAAGCGGCTATTTTCGTCCGATTTTAAGCGTTGATAATCTTTTATTATATAAAGTTTAAACTCCGGTGAAATCCATGAAGCAAATTCAAAAGCGATATCCGAATGCGCAAAGGTAGCCGCATAACGGCCTTGTTTCGATGTTATTCCAATAGCTTCAGTTTTTTCAATCCACTTTTTAGGTGTCAAAACAAAACTGTTTAGCCCAGCTTCATTTTCAATTGCCTCGAATTTGAGGCAATTGAAATTAGGATTGTTCAACTTTTCGCATAAGCCGAGGAATTGCACCACATTACGATTCCTCATCCAGTTTTGGATTACATAGCCGGGATTTTCATCTGTTTTATATTTGGCAATATCGGTCAGAGAAATATAATCATTGTCATCCCCACCGGAAATAACAGCAATCTCAGTCCCTTTCGCGATAATGGTTTCTTTCAAATTCTTATCCTTTGGCATCGGCTTTTCCCCCATTTCAATGTGCGACAAAAGTAGCAATATGAACTGCACGGCTTTTTCGTACAGTTCATTTATTTAGACTTATTATACCAAAATATTCCTCTATTTGCAATCGGTATTCATCCAGCAAGCTCTTTAGCCATTCCTCTGGCTTCGGCTATCAGCACATCATCAATTTCAATATCCTTCGCCATCGCCATAACCATGGGAAGTCCGAACATCTCTTTCATCTCCACGTACCCGATGAATTTGTAATGGATGTCCACCCGCTGGCTCTTGCTGCCATCAGGGGTATTCGTCTTTTCATAGACCACAATCTTCTGTATTAGCTCGTTGAGGATGTGCGTGTTGAGTTCGGTGATGTCGGTATATTTCTTAATAATCGGCAGGAATTTCTCGATGTTTTCATATACCGATTCCGCCCGTGTGATTATCTCCGTCAGCTTATTTCGCCGCTCCTTCAGTCCAGACTGCTCTGCTTCATAGCCTTTGGACATGGTCTGATAGCGTTCCTCTGTGACCTTTTCGAGCGCCAAGTCCTCGTAGAGCTTGTTCATAATCTTATCGAGCTCGGCGATTCTTTTGTCCGCGTTCTTGAGCTCACGTTTGCATTTTTCGGTTTCCTGTCGTTTCTTTTCGGTCTTGGCAGCTATAAGCATTTCCTTGTACTTGGGCGTCGCCAGCTTGGCCGCTTTCGCATTCCGGCGGATGTCCTCCAGTACAAGCTGCCCCATGGTTTTCCATCCGATGGCATGAGATGTGCAGCGATCTTTGCCGTAGTTCTTATATACCCAGCAGGAAAAACCGGTATATTTGCCTTTCTTCTTATCGAAGTTGACGTTCAGGGAGGAGCCGCACTTTGAGCATTTGACCAACCCCGCAAACATCTGAACCTCACCCTTGCTGTTTTCCCGCCTGCGGCTTTTCATCAGCTGCTGTACCGTATCCCAAAGCGCCCGCGATATAATCGGCTCATGCACGTTCTCAACGATGATCCATTCTTCTTGTGGAGCAGGGATTCTTTTCTTGTCGAATAAACCTTTTACCTTCGTTTTGCCGAACACCACATTTCCTATGTACGCCTGGTTCATCAGGATAGACCGCACGGAGGTGGCGTGCCAGTCGAAGGGCTTGCGCCAGTAATCACTCTTGAAGTAGTCGGGATTATTCTGATTGAAGTAGGCCATGGGATTAAGGATTTTACGCTCCCGCAGTATTTTTGTCATGCGTACATAGCCGACGCCGTCAGCGAACAGCTGAAAAATCGTCCTTACAACGTCCGCCGCAGGATGGTCGATAATGAGCTTGTGCCGATCATTGGGGTCTTTCATATACCCGAAGAGCGCATGTCCGGCGAGGTACATTCCATCTTGCGCTCTCGCCCTGTGAGCCGCTTTTGTTTTGGAGCTGGACTGCCTTGCGTAGAAGGAGTTCATAACATTTGTGATAGCCATTATGAGGTTATCCTTGCTTTTTGCCGTATCCACACGGTCATACAGCGAGATGAAACGAACACCTTTTTCCTCGAAGTAGTGCTCGATGATGAGCCCCATTTCAGCGTACTCCCTGCCGAAGCGGGATAGGTCATTGACGATAACTACATTGATTTTTCCTCTTTCAATGTCGTCCATCATACGTCTGAAATCCGGGCGGTTGAAGTTCTGACCGGTATAGCCGTCGTCGCAGTAAATCTCGCCGATGGCGATGTGATTGTCCTTGCAGTACCTTGTGAGTATGGCTTTCTGGGTCTGGATGCTTCCGCTTTCACCGAGATCTCCGTCATCCTGGCTGAGCCTGCAGTAGATTGCCGCTAATTCTTTTTCCATCAAAACACCTCTCTTTCAGCAACACACAATACCATCAATCCGTTTCAATAGCTATACAATTCTCCGATTTTTCGTTCGTAATTTTATCGGCTTCGGCTGCCTGAAAGGATTGCTGTATAAGGTCGCCGACCTTGTCAAAAATGAGCTTATCCCCATCGTAAAAGCTAAAGGTTACATACTGCACCCCGCCTAAAATCGTGCTGTTAACCCTGAAATCTCCCTTGAATAAAAATGGCATGTTGAGCCTCCTTGTCAAGAATATTGCCAGCTACTCGTCCTCGCTGTGCTGAAATTTATACGCTTCTTCAAATTTCTGGATGCCTTCCAAGTGCCTGATGTCATACTCACATTTATCACGCAAGCGCCGGAAATCCTCACCCGATATCTTAGCTTGAGATGCCAAAATATGAGAGATTAACGCCAACTCGACAGCAATTTTGAATTGTCCCGTGCCAAGAGATTTGCCGATTTGCTCAACCTTTTGCTGTGCTTTGCTGGCAAACGCACTTTCAAAATACCTTGAATTCAGTTCGGCGTTTAAGTAACCGGCGTAGTATTCGATGGCTTTTTCTACAAAAGAATTGCGGGAACTGACCTCCGCTTTGCGGAGATTTTCATCGCAGAGAGACAGATGTTTCTGCGTTATGGCCAACCCTGTCTTGATTCTTTGTTCTAACATGGTTTTCTCCTTCCTGTTTGGTTTTTGAGGGAGGTACCGCTTAACGTGCACCTGCAACCCCAGGCTAAATGCCGTAATACTGCGGAAATTTCCGGATTATTCATTTTTATTGACACCTTTGCGGGTACCAAACGGCAATCACCGACACCTAAAAGGTACCGTCCCCG
>JAAZFB010000235.1 GCA_012511915.1 Clostridiaceae bacterium | reverse complement strand
GATATACAATCCAGCTGGTTGAACAAAAGTAAAACTGTCATGAATTTTAAGTTTAATAAATAATATGTTCAAAGGTGTTGCCCAAAAGGTAGCACCTTTTTGTATGTAAAAATTTCATTTAGTATATCAGGAGGGGGTGATCAGCTTGACAAAGGATCTGAAACTTAATTATCACTATGCAGAAAGAGCCGAACAATATAGTTTTTATCGTATGCCCAAAGTTTTATTTAGCGATAGACGTTTTAAAGGACTTTCAACGGAAGCAAAGGTTTTGTATGGCTTAATGCTTGATCGTATGGGACTGTCTGTAAAACATCAATGGTTTGACGAGAAAAACAGAGTATATATTTATTACTCGTTGGAGGATGCCATGGAACATCTTGGTTGTGGAAAAGATAAAGGTGTTAAGCTGTTTGCCGAGCTTGATACGGAAAAGGGATATGGTTTGATTGAGCGTAAAAAACAAGGGCAAGGAAAACCCACTATTATTTATGTAAAAGAACTTTGCGGGAATGCCGAAGTCTTGACTTCTGAAAAACCGAAGTCTGCACTTCGAGAAAACCGCAATCAAGACTTCGGTAAATCAGACCCTAATAAGACTAATATTAATAATACTGATTTTAGTGATACTGAAATCATATCTTATCCTATCGGTGATGAGCCTGTGGAAAATTCATCTGATGATGCGATAGGATTGATTGAGGAACACAAAGCATACAAAGATTTAATCAAGAAAAACATTGATTATGACATTATTAAGCCACAGTATGGGGAATGGCTTGATGAAATTATTTTAATTATGGTTGATGTAATATGTTCACGCTCCCCCACCATCAGGATAAATAAACAGGACTATCCAAAAGATGTGGTTAAAAGCCGCTACTTAAAAATTACATCTCAGCATATTGAGTATATCCACGATTCGCTAAAAGACAATACATCAAACGTCCGTAACATACGGGCGTTTTTAATTACCACGATATACAACTCAACGGAAACATTAGACAACTTTTATAGTGCAAAAGTAAACCATGACTTGTATGGATAAATTTACGGAGGTGTTAAAAATGTCAAAGGTTATAGCGATAGCCAATCAGAAAGGTGGTGTCGGAAAGACTACCACAACGGTCAACTTAGGTATTGGGCTGGCAAACGAGGGCAAACGTGTTCTGCTCATTGATTGTGATGCACAGGGAAGCCTAACCGAAAGCCTTGGTTTTCCTCAGCCGGACGATTTACCTGTTACCCTGTCAACTCTTATGAGAAAAATTATTGATGATCAGCCGATAAAGCAAGGCGAGGGTATCCTGCACCACAGCGAAGGTGTGGACTTAGTGCCTGCAAATATTGAATTGTCAGGCATCGAAACGGTGCTTGTAAACATCATGTGCCGAGAACAGATACTAAAAGATTACATCAGCCAAATCAAGGATGACTACGATATTGTGCTAATAGATTGTACTCCATCGCTTGGTATGCTTACAACAAATGCTCTTACAGCGGCGAATGAGGTAATCATTCCCGTACAGGCACAATATCTTCCGGCAAAGGGATTGGAACAGCTTTTAAAAACAGTTTCAAATGTTCGGCGGCAGATAAACCCCGGTTTAAAGGTCGGAGGCATTTTAATGACAATGGTGGACAGGCGAACGAATTTTGCAAAGGATATTTCAAAGCTAATCCGAAATACATACGGGAATAATGTGAGGGTTTACAATACGGAAATCCCTTTGTCGGTTAGGGCCGCCGAAACCTCAGTAACGGGAAAAAGCATATTCAGCTATGATAATAGCGGCAAGGTTGCAAAAGCGTATCACGCTTTGACAAAGGAGGTGCTAAAT
>JAAZFB010000234.1 GCA_012511915.1 Clostridiaceae bacterium | reverse complement strand
GGTTCCTGTCCGATGACATCATACCAACTTTCCACGGGCAATTGACTTGCAATAATAGTTGATGCTTTGGCATGTCGGTCTTCAATAATTTCCATTAAATCCAGTTGTTGTTGTGAATCCAAATGGGTCAAGCCAAAATTATTCCGAATTCAGAATCATTTTGGTTATTCCGATATTTTTATTATTCCGGATTATATGATTACTATATTGAAATACAATTTATTAGACATGTAATTATCGGAATAATATTCATTTCTTTAATAGATATTTTTAAAGAAATGAATTATGGATTTAACTAAATTCAAAGAGCGGTATCCGAAATTCCTAAATCTTATGAAAGAGAGGGGATACTATCGTGGATACATACACAAGTTTGACAGAATTGCCCGGTTAATTTTAGATGAAGGAGAAGATGATTCTATTCGCACCTATGAGCAGTTCTACTACCATATGGTAGAGTATCATAAATATACAGAACGTACCTGTTTTGAGTACAAGAATCTGATAGGCCGCTTAAAGGTTTTTGTAGAGGATGGGATCTTCCTGGGAGATACCGGAAAGCCATCGGGCTTTCTGCATTATAAATCATACGACCATTTATCTTCAGAATTCAAGTGTCTTATCGACAGTTATATCGATATTGAACGAAAGCGGGGAAAACTCAGGGAATCGTCAATCAAAAATATTGTAAGTTGTACTGCATCCTTCTTTTATTATATACAACAAACAGGAGTTACAACATTATCCGGTATAAAAAATGCGCAAATAGTTCTTCACGCATTCGATGATAACCAAAAAAGATATAATAGCTATTCCACATCAAAAGCAATATCTACCGCACTAAAGAGATGTATGCACCTTTACCCTGGTGGTGAGTGTCGTAAAATCCGGGGAATGATACCTGAATTTCCCAAACGGGTTCGACTATATGATAATTTGCAGCCGGAAGAGAATGAAATAGTTATAGCAGCATTAGATGATGAACAAAGCAATTTGACATACCGCAGCAAAGCCATAGGGAAGCTGGCTTATTTTACCGGTATGAGACGTATTGATATTGCCAATCTTCATTTTGAAAACATCAGTCTCGAAAAGGATGAAATCACGTTCGTACAGCAGAAGACCGGATTGGAAGTTTGCATACCATTAAGATCTGTTGTTGGAAATGCCATATATGACTACATTGTTAATGAACGACCAAAATGTGCCTCTGATTATATTTTTATAAGGGCCACCAGACCTTTTATCAAGCTATCACCTCAAGGAGTGGCGAATACTTCCAGAAACATATTTAAGGAGGTCAATATACGGCAAGAGAAGGGGCGAAGAAAAGGACTTCACCTTTTCAGACATGCTTTTGCATCAGGTTTAATTGCTCAGGATATCCCCAACAATGTTGTCAGCGAGCTGTTGGGACATGCTTCAATAAAATCACTCAATCCATATCTTGATGCTGATACTGAACATTTAAGAGAGTGCGCATTAAGTATTGCCCGGTTCTCAGAAATCGACAGCGCTCATATAAAGCCGTTCTGCAGTTTTGCCCGGGGAGTCATAAAGCAATTTGTTGATTATTGTATGGGACAAGGCACCTGGTGTTGCGATTATAACAGAATGTTAGGCTCTATTGATGATTATTGCGCTACATCTTACCCTGATGCTTCTTCGTTTTCTCAGGAAATGTTTAACCCATGGTGCAAACCTCTGACCGGGGAGAGCCGTAAGGCCTACTTAAAAAGGATTGATGCCGCTCGTGATTTTGTTTCATATTTATCTGACAATTATTCCTCTACTATTGTAATGCCGAAATTAGAAAATGTAGATAAGCGCAAAAAGGCTTCACTTATGAAAGTATATACGAGTATAGGCTCCGAATTGTTTAATCAATTTGTTAGTCACCGCAAAACTTCAGGTCGTTGGTCTGCTATTTATGACAGAAATCTACGTTCATTCGATATGCATTGTGCAACAAAGTATCCAAAAGCAACAGTACTTACGCAGGAAATGGTTGATGTCTGGTGCGCAAAACGTCAAACAGAGAATCCATATTCATGGGGTAAACGTATTGCTGTCATCAATTCGTTTCTCAAATACACTTGCAACAGGGGGCTTCTTGATCTTAAATGGAATAGCATCCCGACCCATGGTGCGGGCAATATGGTCATAAAAGAGCCTCATGTCTTTACTGATGTTGAGCTAAATAATTTTTTCTATGCTTGCGATCATATACAAATTAGTCGTTATGGTTTAATACATAGGCTGATGAAACTCACAATACCTGTATTCTTCAGATTACTTTTTTCAAGTGGAATGAGGACTAATGAAGCACGGAACCTGGATGTCCAAGATGTTGACTTAATACATGGCATAATAAATATCCGTCACACTAAAGGATATACAGAACATCGGATAGCTCTCCATCCAACAATGAAAGAACGACTTGTAGAGTACGATACCGCCGTAAACAGATT
>JAAZFB010000233.1 GCA_012511915.1 Clostridiaceae bacterium | reverse complement strand
TTGTAGTACATACTAAAATATCTATTTCGCCTTTTAATACTTGATTCATTATACCTTCCAATTCATTTTCGCCCATCTTACCGTGTGCTACTGCTATACGAAAGTCGGGTGAAATAGCATGTATCCTCGTTGCAACGTGTTCTATGCTTTCAACTCGATTATGCAAATAAAAAACTTGTCCGCCCCTTGCAATTTCGCGTTGTATAGCCTCACCAATTATTTGGTCATTATATTCCAATACATATGTGCTGACAGGATAGCGGTTTTTGGGTGGATTTTCAAGCACGCTCATATCACGAATACCTGAAAGACTCATATGAAGTGTCCGCGGTATGGGTGTTGCACTTAGTGTTAATACATCCACATTACTTTTTAATTCTTTCAGGTGTTCTTTATGTGCCACCCCAAAACGCTGTTCTTCGTCAATAATAATCAAACCAAGTTTATTATATTTTAAATCCTTCTGCAAAATACGATGAGTACCGATAACTATATCGACAGTGCCGGATTTTGCGTGGTTTACAGTCTCTTTTTGTTGCTTTGCCGTTCGAAAACGCGACAGCATTTCGACCTTTATAGGAAAGCCCTTCATTCTCTCGGTAAAGGTATTATAATGCTGTGATGCAAGAATTGTGGTGGGTACAAGATATGCCACCTGATAACCATCCATCACCGCCTTAAATGCGGCACGCAACGCTACCTCTGTTTTGCCGTAACCGGCATCCCCACAAAGCAATCTATCCATAGGATGTGCTTTTTCCATATCTGCGCTTACCTCATCAAAACAACGGAGCTGATCTTCTGTTTCTTCGTATGGAAATGTTGCGGCAAAACTGTTGTGCCATTCGCTGTCGGGTGAAAAAGCAATTCCTTTTACATCTTGTCGTGCTGCATAAAGCCGTATCAGTTGTTCCGCCATTTCTTTTGCGTTTTCTTTGACTTTCTGCTTAGTCTTTTGCCATTCGGTACCGCCAAGTTTGTTAAGTTTTACCTCAACGGTACCTTTCCCAAGGTATTTATAAATTAAATCAAGCTGGTTGGTGGGCACATATAAGAAGTCGTTACCTTTGAACCTTATTTGCAGGTAATCGGTTGTCGCTCCATCAATTGTCATTGTTTTAATACCGATAAACTGACCTATTCCGTGGTTTTGATGCACTATATAATCGCCTGCTGATAAATCTGTAAAGCTTGTAAGCTTGTCGTATTCCTTTCTAAGTTTTCGCTTAGTCGGCTTGCGGTCGTAACCGAATATTTCTTTATCGCCTATTACAGCTAATTTTATATCAGGATATTCAAAACCTTGTGTGATTTCACCGTGTGTTATGATTACTTGCCCTTTTTGCGGAGGTCGGTCAATAGTTTCATGATATGCTGCTATAATATCTTCATTACACAATGCCTCAGCAATGTTTTTTGCTTTGATTACATTTCCGCAAAAAACAACCGTCGAATAGCCATTATTCTTGTAAAATCTAACTGCTTCTATAAATAAATCTATTTTGCCGTAAAAACGGCTTTGTTCTTTTGTATTAAAACCAATTACTAGTTTTGGTCGATAATCGGGTGATGACTCAGATAACGCTAAAAAACCGATAAGACAATGTCGGTGCATTTTCTCTATTATATCATAATAATCCATTTGCCATACTTTTTCCGTTTGTACCAATATACTTTTGTTAATAAAATCTATTATTTGCTCTGCAAACCTATAATTGTTGTTTTTTCCGTTTTCGCTTATGCGTGTCGGCTCATAGATAAAAACCAAAGAATCATGTTTTAAATAATCAAACAACGTAGGTAAATCATCATATATAAACGGAATATACTTATCAACAGACGGAAAATCAATATTGTTTCTAAAGCGCTCAATATCCCTGTTGATTTTTTCACTTAAACTTTTATCCGCATCTTGCGATAACAATTCAAGCTTTGATATTAAAGCCTTTTTTTGTTCTGAGCTAATTATGACTTCACCGGCGGGGGTTATATCAACATATTCTAACGTATCTAAAGAACGCTGGGTAATAGGATCAAATTCGCGTATAGAGTCTATTTCATCTGAAAATAGCTCTATTCGCACAGGGTTTTCACACGTATGAGGGAAAAAATCAATTATCCCTCCCCTTATTGCAAATTGTCCTTTGCCCTCGACTAACTCTTCACGGGTATAACCAAGCTGTATAAATATTTCCCCGATATTTTGAAAATCGAATATATCGCCCGTCTTAAGTGTTATTACGCTATCAAAAACTTCCTTTGGTGTTACAAAGCCCAAAAGCGCGGAAATTGTTACAACTACAGCTGTTGCTTCTGTCTTTGCCAGTTTATATAATACATACAGACGTTCTGATATAATATCTTTTGTTTGCGCATCTACATCATAAAAAATCAATTCCCTCTCAGGGAAAAGTAGTGCCTTGTCACCCATAAACAGTTTTAAATCTGAAACAACATTTTTCGCCGTTAGTGCATCGGGTACGACTATAAGTGCGGTTTTTGAAAGTTCATTGCCCAAACGCCAAACAAGGTGTGCCGCAACTGTTTGCGACACACCTATTAGATTGGCTGGAGTATTATTGCCCTTTATACCGGTTATAAGCTGTTGATACTTTTTTGAAGAATCAAGCGTATTTAATAAACCTGTAAATCTCATTATTATTTCACGATAGTCCTTTTATTGTTTCCATGACATAATCGGCAAATTCTGCACCTGTAACGCCTGTATCCCTGCCGGTTATTACAAGTCTTTTTTCTTTGTACATACAAATATCAAGTGCCATTTCAAGCTTTTTAGCTTTTTGGGTATAACCTATATGGTCTAATAACATAACAGCTGCACGTATTATACTGCTTGGATCGGCATACTGTGCCCTGCCCTCTTTAACCATCCGAGGCGCACTGCCGTGTATAGCCTCAAACATTGCGTACCTCTTACCTATATTAGCACTTCCTGCGGTACCCACTCCACCTTGAAATTCAGCCGCCTCATCGGTTATTATATCACCATATAGGTTAGGTAGTACTAAAACCTGGAACTGTGTTCTACGTTTTTTATCAATAAGTTTTGCCGTCATTATATCAATATACCAATCATCCAACTCAATTCCGGGATAATCCTTAGCAACCTGTTGACAGATACTTAAGAATTTACCGTCAGTTGTTTTAATGACATTTGCCTTTGTAACGCAAGTTACACGTGTTTTGCCCGTTCTTTTTGCAAAATCAAATGCCGCGCATGCAATTCGTTCGCTGCCTTGTGTTGTAGTAACACAAAAATCAAGCGCTACATCATCATCTATATTTATCCCTTTCGAGCCCAATGCATATGAACCTTCGGTGTTTTCCCTGAAGAAAGTCCAATCAATTCCCTCTTCCTCCACCTTTACCGGCCGCACGTTAGCGAACAAATCAAGTTCTTTTCGCATTGCAACATTTGCGCTCTCTATATTTGGCCATTCATCGCCCGCCCTCGGTGTGGTTGTGGGACCTTTTAATATAACATGGCATTTTTTAAGCTGCCCTAATACATCGTCGGGTATTGCCTTATTAAATTGTGCACGCCTTTCAATCGTACATCCGTCTATATTAATAAATTCAACCTTTTCATCCTTTAACAAAAAGTTCAATATTCTATGTGCCTCTTTGGTTATAGCCGGTCCAATACCGTCCCCTCCGACTATTCCGATTAATATTTTGTCCAAGGTGTTATAGTCGATAAAATCCCCACTTTGCTTCATCTTTTCAACACGAGCAATCTGTTCGAATAATATCTCTTTGAACTTCTCCTGAGCATTTGTAATTGTTTTATTCATTTTTTACCCCCGTTTTTTTGTGTAGTTTAGCAATCCGCCGGCTAAAATAATTTCACGCTGACGGTCTGACAATTCTGTCTCGAGCTTTATTGCAAAGCCCTTTGTAATGTTTTGCATTATTATTTGTTTTTTATTCGTAATCTGTTGCTTTATATCGTCTAATATTAATTCATCTTAGATATATATATTATCATAATCTAAAACATTTTTAAATGTTAGCGGTATAATCCCCGAATTTATAAGGTTTGCCCTGTGTATCCG
>JAAZFB010000232.1 GCA_012511915.1 Clostridiaceae bacterium | reverse complement strand
TGCATATTGATAACTATATATTTCCTCTAAAAACCCTTCGCACGAATCACGATTAACTAACGCTTTGTTTGACTTATACAACGTTCCCATGATAGAAATTCCATGCATCACCAAATTTTGTGCCCTGTGCGCATTGATCCCTTTTTTTAATAGCTTAGCGATGTATTCCGGCCTAGCAGGATCACAATAAAACGGTATCGATCCGTATTTATTTTTTATGCTTAATGCAACATCAACCCAAAACGCGTCAACATCCTTATGCCGGTATACAAACTCTTCAATACGGTATCTAACCCCATGCGAATCAACACCCCACACAACCATTACGCCCTTGTGCGCGTAACCCCAGTCAACACCAGCAAATACGCGAATGAACTCCGTTTTATCTATTTGTGCCTGACTTATAAAGTTGTCATTGTTAAAGTCTTGGTAGATCGCTCCTTCAGCCGAAACCCATTTTCCGTATATATTTCTATCTGTAAACATGCCGGTAGGCGTCGTCATTATCATCGACTCAATATATTCATGATTCAACACTTCATTATCAAATATCGTAAAATGATGCGCCTCAATGTTTACTCGGCCATTAGCAAGCTTTTGGCCGTTATTGTCAATATAATGCTTCTTAACCGGATGGCTTGGATTGTCCGGATTCGTGTCCATAATGATCCGGCTATCTTCTCCTGAACATCTCGTAATTACTTCTTTTACAAACGTATCATGTAAAGCCGTCGCTTCGTTCATCAATGCGCCATTTGCCGTAAATCCTCTAACCGCTTTCCATGACGATGCATCTGAACCACCATAGCAAATAATTTGATTGCCGTACATCTCAAACCGATTATACTTGTCTAGCCGTATTTCAATATTCAACATTTCCTCAATCATTGATAATACGTTCATCGCTATCGTTGTCTGACTGACACCGCCGATAATAAATTTCAAGTTTTCGTTAATATGCGCTCGAACACACATTAGAAATAAAAACACGGCTAGAAACGTTTTGCCGCTTCTAACCGCTCCGTACAACACTAAAATGCGCGGCTTATTTCTTAGATAATTTTTTACAATTGCCGCCTGTTTTGTTGTTAGTTGTGTTTCCATTACTTCTTATGCTCTGTGCCGTCTGACAACCGCGTCAATAATGCTTCCTTCAACAACTCATCAAACTTGCTATCACCGCTTGCATCTGAATCAAACCTTGGCTGATTTTTCCATTTCTTAGGCATCCGGTTATTCAACCAATAAATGATTGACGCGGTGTCAGGTTGGGCATATCGCCTAACCACCTCAACTTTTTTTATTTCTTTGCCTGAGCTATCCGTCGAAATAAATGTCTTGCGTTCCTCGTATTCATACCCGTTTGCTTTTTTGTATAACGCGTTTTCTACTTGCCTGTCCGCAACTTCTTTGTTCGTTGTTAGGGCGTCAGATATGTCAGGAAACCTTTTGCGCCATTCATAAAGCGTAGCCCTTGTGATCCCCATGTTTTTAGCAATCTGCTCGTCAAGTAGACCATCTCTTGCCCAGCCACCAATCAATGATAGCCCTTCCGGAGTTATCCATTCATGAAACTTGTCACGCCTAGACTTTGGCTTTTTAATTCTTTCACCCAAGACAATTTACTTTCAACCTGTTATCAGTTTACCTTTTCGTTCAACGGCATACTTTTTGCTTCCTCGTTTATAACGCCACGCAACTCTGCTTTTTTCACAAGTTTGCTGAAAAAGTTCGTCGCTGGGAAAACTATCGTTTCTATTGCAATCTGAACTAGAGGGGCATTTGCTACCATTATCAACTTTGTCGTCATTGGTAAAAATGATAGCCCGATAAATGTAAAGATAACTGCATCCACATATTTACCAACTAACGATGACCCTATCGACCTGTAAAAAAAACCTTTGCCATCTTTTGACTTCTTTTTCATGATTTGAAATACTTTATCGTTTGCCCAATCACCAATATAAAATGCTAACAAACTAGCAAGCAAAATTTTAGGCGTATTCCCTAGTATTGCCTCAAGTGCTTCTTGGTGCAAGAACGCATCGTTACCTTTTAGCATTATTGTTAATTGAAATATTACGCTGGCTAATGCTGTCCCCAAAAGGCTCCACATTGCGGTCTTACGACTCCAAGCATACCCATATACTTCACTAAACAAATCGCTTAGCATATAGGTTATTGGGAATACTAAAATCGCCGCCGAATTTGCTAAAGCAGTGACCCCAAATAAATTGATTGACTTTATTACGATAATATTAGACAGTATCAAACATAACGTTAATGTTAGTGTTAGCGTCACTTGCAAATTCGATACTTTTTCTTTTGCGCTAAATATTGCTTTCAAATGTTTCATGTTTTTTCTCCTTGGATTTTTATAGTGGCATTTACCGCGGACCACTGTTCTATATCTAGTTGTTTTTCTCACTATAACTATACGTTATTCATAATCGCGCCTCCGTTAGTCATTACATATCCTTTTCCATTTTTTATAATAATATTCTTGCTTTTTCATACCTTGCATGTAATTAAACTTAAATTGTCTTTGCTTTTCGTCGCCTCTTGCTTTTGGAAACTTGCCTTTGCCATAGTATACATTGCCAAAATTTGCTTGAGTTAACCATGTAGAGCTATCAGTATAATCAAAAGGAACTTTGTCCAGTATTTTTGTTCTTGTCATTCCCAAACAATGTACCTTGCAATTATACTTCTTTGCCACCTTAAGGAACATTATGTACTGATGATCTTTAATATCTGTTCCCCTAAAGCCACCAATTGCAATAATTTTGCCATGATATTTTTTACACATTTCTTCGTAATTGTTTATTCCTCTAGGTGGGTGCCACACGGGTATAATTTTATCACTTACATTTTCTAGTATTTTTCTTAGTTCTAATACTTTTTCATAACCAATTATATTATCTATATCCATTTCGAAATATCCCACTACATTTGGCCTGTCAAACTGCTTAATAAACTCTGCATAACGTTGCGTGTACTCAAGCCAATTTACCTTTGCACCAAATTGAAAACTATGGGCACCACTATCAATCATTATTAACTCACTATTATCCCTAATATGCACCGCATTTTCATAGAATTTGCTTTTTGCAATATAATAGTAAGACATCAAATTGTAGTGTAGCTTAATGCCGCTACTTATTATTTCGTCTATTGCTTTTTTAGCTGTATTGCCTTCAACTGCACTTAAAAAAATTTTCATAGATAGCCTTATACTTTTCTGAACCTTATTTTTTCATCAATGCCACCGCATAAAGGGCATTTTAACTTATCAATTTCAGGCTTTTCGTAATTTTTTTCTGATATTTCTTCGATATGATCCCAGTTAATGTCTAGATCTTCAAAACCAAAGGTCTCCATGTTAATATCACTAACTTTTAATTTATCTAGTTCATCAAATAATGACTCGTAATCCCACTCAGACATTTCGCTTATCTTGTTGTCAGCAAGTCTAAATGCTTTAATTTGATTGT
>JAAZFB010000231.1 GCA_012511915.1 Clostridiaceae bacterium | reverse complement strand
TGGTAGCATAGACCCCTTGCGTGATGTCGAAACAATTAATTTAGAACTTATATTTGCCGACTTAGAAAGGCTTGATAAGGCAACACAAAAAGCTAAGAAGTTGGCAAAAAGTGGTGATGGGCTTTACAACCTGCAACTGTCAGTCTATGAACGAATACAAACCGCTTTGGAACAAGGAATGCCGGCAAACGCCATGGACTTAACCGATGAGGAATTGCCTATATTAAAAGAATTGTGTTTACTTAGTGCAAAGCCGGTTATTATTGCGGCTAATATTTCCGAAAAAGAATTCCCAAACGGATATGCCGATAACGAAAACTATCAGAAACTTGCAAGCTACGCTAATGAATAACGATGCGAAATAATACCCGTGTCCGCACAAATCGAAGAGGAAATATCCATGCTGAGCGAAGAAGAAAAAACAGCTTTTTTGCAAGAACTTGATATTACGCACTCAGGGTTAGAAAGGCTGATTTCTGCAAGCTATTCACTGCTTGGTCTTATCAGTTTTCTAACGGCGGGCAAACCGGAGGTTAGGGCATGGACAATAAAAAAAGGCACTAAAGCACCCCAAGCCGCCGGCAAAATTCATACCGATTTTGAAAAGGGCTTTATACGTGCCGAAGTTGTTGCATTTGACGAATTAATAGAATGCCAAAGCATGGCCGTTGCAAAAGAAAAAGGTATTGTTCGCTTAGAGGGCAAAGAATACACAATAAAAGACGGAGATGTTGTTCTATTTAGATTTAATGTTTAACACTAAAACATACCCCTTTTTTTCAAATTGTCATAGCTGATTTTTAAACTTTCAAATGGGTTGCGTCTGCATATATCCTGCTCTATCGCTACCCATTCAACACCTGCTACAATACAGTCATGGTAAATGGTTTCGTAATCCATATTACCCTCAAATATTTCTGCCATAGCCGGCGTATTATCAATAACAGTCATATCTTTAAAATGAACAACATTTAATCTGTCCGAATATTTTTTTGCCAAAGCCTCTGCACCGTTATTGATTACGTCAACGATATTTTTTAATATGCCAACATGTTGTTCGTTTAATTTATCAGTTGGTATATCGCACACCCAATATTCCGGATTGCCGAAGCCCTTATCCCATGTTCTATTAAACTCACGCTCGTCTATTCTGTTACGGTAAAACTTTATGTTGTCATTTTCAACAACAACCTTCCCCAAAGTGCCGGATATTTCAAGTCTATTTGTTCCGGGGGTCTCTCCGGTAGAGGTAATAAATGTTGCTGTCATACCGTTATCATATTCTGCATACGCTGTAACATCATCTTCAACTTCAATGTTATACACCCGAATATGCACTAAATCCACCGTCAACCGGAATAACAACACCATTAACAAAAGACGAATCGTTGCTATTTACTAAATAAAGCAGCGTCCCAACAAGTTCCTCTGCATCCCCAAAACGCTCCATCGGGGTTTGAGAGAGTATTTTTTTAGCCCTTTCGGTATAATTGCCGTTACTATCTGTTAACAGCATTCTGTTTTGTTCAGTCAAAAAGAAAACGGGTGCAATTGCGTTAACCCTGATTCCAACTTTCGAAAAATGCACCGCAAGCCACATTGTAAAGTTTGATATAGCAGCTTTTGCGCCGCTGTAAGCGGGTATGCGTGTAAGCGGTGTGAACGCATTCATAGAAGAAATATTTATTATTGTTGCACCCTTCTTATTTATCATATCTTTTGCAAATACCTGTGTTGTCATAAGCGTACCCAGAAAGTTTAAATTGAAGACGAATTCAATACCTTTTTGGTCTAAATCAAAAAAGGTCTTTATTTGACTATTATTAAAGTCATCCGGCTCGAAATAATCTTTTGTTGTGGTGCCTTTTGGGCTATTGCCACCGGCACCGTTTATTAATATATCACAGCTACCAAGTTCCCTTGCAACAATTTTCTTTGCATTCTCCAAGCTTTCATAATCCAATACATTTGCAACAACCGGCAACGCCCCTACTTTTTTAGCGGTGTTTTTAGCGGCCTCTTCATTAATATCGATAACAGCAACCTTTGCGCCCTTTTCAACAAGTGCTTTTGCAAAAACTGAACACAATACACCGCCGCCTCCCGTAACAACTGCTACTTTACCATTTAACACAATAATACCTCCTATAATAATACTATTCTTTGTACAATTCTATCCAAAGCGTTATAAGCAACCTCAAACTTTTCCGGACCGCTCGACTCTTTTTTCACAACAACGTTTTGCTCTAAATCGGCAAAGCCCTGAAAATCCCCAAGATGTGGCTCAAGTGATAAAAAGCCGTTCCAATCTGAATTATACAGATTTGTTAATATCTCTTCAATATTGGCATCTCCCATGCCCGACGGTACAACGACACCATCTTGGTATTTAGCATCTTTAATATGCATATATTCGATGTAATCTTTCAACAGATCAAATGCCTCTATTGTATCTACGCCGCATTGCACAAAATTTGCGGGGTCAAATACTGCCTTAACATAATCACACTTTAGCGACTGTATTAAATCAATACACCTATGCGCTGTATCACCGTATATCTCTTTTTCATTTTCGTGCAACAAAATTATGTCGTATCCTTTAGCAGCATCAACATAGCATTGCCAACGCCGCAAAACCTCATCGCGATATTGCGCTGCAAAAGCAGTATTCATAAAAAAACTGAACATTCTAATATATTTAGTCTCAAACACAACAGCAACATCTAACAACCTTTTAAATCTCTCAAGCTCGGGTTCAAAGCTATCGGTTATTTTAATTTTCCCGATAGGTGAACCAAGTGCTGATAGCATAAAACCATTATCATCAAGTATTTTTTTAATCTCTTTTGCTTGTTCTACGGAGTATTCGGCAATATTCTTGCCGTTTATACCCCTTGCCTCAATATGATTGATATTAAATTTTTTAAGTACGTTTATTTGCTCCGTTAAATTCGGAGAAATTTCATCCGCAAAAGCTGAATATATAAACAATCTAGTCACCTCATTCATAAGAATTATACATTTACCTGATACTATATACTACACTTTTTTTGTCAAATACATTGCATAAGTTGTGGTATAGTAGCATTATTTAATTCCTTTATATTTTTCAATCAATTCCATTTTTTGATCGCGCGGCAGCTTTTTTATCGCTATTTCCCTTTTTAATGCAGCAGATTTATCTTCACATTGCTCTGAAAACACAAGGCAAACCGGTCTCCGCGTCCTGGTATATTTAGACCCCTTACCACTATTGTGTTGCTTAATTCTTGCCATGATATCTGTTGTCCACCCAGTATAGAGAGTGTTGTCCGCACATTGAACCATATATACAAAAAACATTTAAATCACCCTTTGAATATTAGTGTTTAGTATTAGTATTAATATAAAAATAATCCTCTGTGTTTATAATACTAATTCACATAAATATATACCCATAATCGTGAATTAGTAAATACTATTTTCATTAGCTCTGTCGCTAATTGCGACCGATACAGACAAACTTGTTTGTCTATATTTTAATGATAAATAGTATAAGCACAAAGGACATGTTCAACATATGTTCTATTTTTTTTGAAAAAGATATTTATATATCTTTAAAATTTATATATAATATGAGCAAGTCTGTAAGCCGAGTTCTGTATTTGACAGCCATCTATCTAGGCGGCACATTACTATGTCGCTCAAGCCACCCTTCGGGGTATATGCCGGGCAGGCACCCCTGTCGGTGTTGCTGCGGATGGGGTTTACACGGCCGGTAAGTCGCCTTACCGCCGGTGAGCTTTTACCTCACCTTTCCACCT
The DNA here is from genome assembly GCA_012511915.1 of Clostridiaceae bacterium. GTDB lineage: Bacteria > Bacillota > Clostridia > Monoglobales > Firm-18 > JAAZFB01. Next base: position 3,051 of record JAAZFB010000231.1, on the reverse strand, counting down.
GTACTGCAAAATGCAGTAGTTTCTTTCTGTTGCACTATCCTTAGAGTCGCCTCTACCGGGAGTTACCCGGCACCCTTGCCCTTTGCAGCTCGGACTTTCCTCGTCGGGAAATTTGCCCGACGCGACTATCTGACTTACTCATAGTATGTTAATCTTCTTTTTGATACAATTATTTTTACATTATCTGTTACGGCCTTTAGCCGTTGCGCTATTTCCTCGCATACAATAGTTTCCGTCTCAAAGTGTCCCGCTTCTATTAGACCAAGCCCAAGTTGATACGCCTTTTGTTCGTCGCTGTATTTTGCTTCACCCACAACAATGGCGTCGCAACCGTTTTGTAAAGCGCCGTCTATCATATGCCCACCTGAGCCACCGCAAACAGCGATTTTTTTAATCTGTTTAGACTTATCCCCTATGCATTTAATTACAGTGCTGTTTAACATATTCCGTACGTAATCAACAAAGGCGCCAAGAGTCTGTTCTTTTATGTTACCCATTCTTGCGCTACCCTCAAAACCGATGGTAAATAGCTCTTCAACATTAGTTAAACCAAGCTTTTGTGCTAAGGCATCATTTACCCCGCCTTTTGTTGTATCGAGGTTAGTGTGTGCTGAATACAGCGAAATATTTTGCTTAATAAGGCGAATTAAAAGCCTTCCGGTAACAGAGTCGTCCGTAATACAATTAATAGGAGTCAGCAAAATCGGATGATGAGTTATTATAACATCAGCACCTACATTAACCGCCTCATTTACCGTATTTTCATCTAAATCAAGGGCAACTAAAACGGTTTTTACTTTATCATTGCAGCTACCGACCAATAAACCTACATTGTCCCATTGTTCGGCTAAAGTTACCGGTGCATAATCTTCCATTATTTTTACTATATCGATAACTTTAGTCATAACAAAAAATCACCCTCAATAACTCTCATATCCACAACTAATATTATACAACAGATTTGCTGCTTTTGCAACAGTAAACATAGAATAGTCTAGTACACTGTCAACACTAAATCTCATGTATACTGGCGGTCTATTTTCTGTAATACTGCGTTGTCGTCAATCGGTATACATACAGTATGCCTCAATCCTCCGCCTTGTCTTGCAAAAAATATCCTCGCCATTATATTATAATTTTAGAGTTGACAGTGTACTCGTGCCTTGTGTAGGTTTGTCAATGATATGCCTTTATTCTAAATAATCTTTCAATTTTTTACTCCTGCTTGGATGGCGCAGTTTCCGCAGTGCTTTTGCCTCGATTTGACGAATTCTCTCACGTGTTACTTCAAAAACGCGTCCAACTTCTTCAAGGGTTCGGGCCCGACCGTCATCAAGCCCAAATCTAAGCCGCAATACTTTTTCTTCACGTGGTGTAAGTGTTGCAAGTACATCCACTAATTGCTCTTTTAATAACGAAAAAGAGGCAGCTTCCGCAGGGGCGGGGGCATCTTCATCAGGTATAAAATCACCTAAATGACTATCATCCTCTTCGCCGATGGGAGTTTCAAGCGAAACCGGCTCTTGCGCTATTTTCTGAATTTCGCGAACCTTTTCAACGGATATCCCCATTTCTTTTGATATTTCTTCCGGAAGAGGGTCGCGGCCAAGCTCCTGTAAAAGTTGGCGGGAAACTCGGATTAGCTTATTTATCGTCTCTACCATATGCACCGGTATTCTGATTGTCCTTGCCTGATCTGCAATCGACCGGGTTATAGCTTGACGAATCCACCAAGTGGCATAGGTGCTAAACTTAAATCCCTTTTGATAATCAAACTTTTCAACAGCCTTTATAAGACCCAAGTTACCCTCTTGAATTAAATCAAGGAACAACATACCGCGTCCTACATATCTTTTTGCAATGCTAACAACAAGACGTAGGTTTGCTTCGGCAAGCTTGCGACGCGCCTCAATATCACCGTCTGCCATTCGCTGGGAAAGTTCAGTTTCTTCTTCAGCGGTGAGTAAATCTACTTTACCGATTTCTTTTAGGTACATTCTTACCGGGTCATCAATTGCTATTCCATCGGGAACGCTTAAATCAATAGTATCTTCTACTTTTAATTCTTCAAGTTCGTCTTCGATATCGCCGGTTACATCAATACCTAAGTTTTCGATATTTTCATAAACCTTTTCAATTTGTTCGGGGTCGAGCTCTATTTCTTCCAAGGTATCCATTATTTCTTTATAAGAAAGAAGGCCTTTCTTTTTGCCGTTTTCAATAAGTTCTTTTATAATTTGTTTCTTATTTTCAACATTGTTCATTTTTCCCGACCTCCTTTCTTTAATATCTGTTTAAGTTGCAATAGCTTTTGTTCTGAAGTAACATCATCGCTTGCTGCGGTTCTTAGCATTTTTTCCATTTGATTTTCTTTAACTATCAATCTGATCAACTCCGTTGCCGCAAGAGGTTTATCTGAAATGTTAGGGTCGACATGTAATATTTGCGCCACTTCGGATGCGTTGTGGGCTTGAGATACGATAATTTTTGCCTCGGGTTGTTTCCCTTTTTGATAAGCTGTGCTCAAATCGTTAAATAAATTCCTCAGTACCCCTTCTTCAAAATCATCACTTGTCAGTTCTTTGCTAACAAGTGAAAAAAGACTTTTATCGGCGCACATTAGATTAAGAAGCTGCTGTTGGGCTCTTAATACATTTTCCTTTTTTGGATCCCGGCTTTTAATAGCTCCAACAGACGGTGTTAGTTTAAACCTTTCTATTGTGCTTTTGCGTGCGTTTACAGCGTGCAACCGCTGTATTTCGCTAATAATACTTTCTGCAGAAACCCCCGTTTGCTCTGCGATTTTGCTTACATACAGTTCGCGTTCAACAGGGCTGGCTATTTTGGCAAACTCCGAAGCAAGTTCATTGACATATTTAACTTTTTCTTCGATATTATCTAAATTATATTTTTCTTGTAATTTAGATATTTTATACTCTATTTGCAGCTTTGAGTCTTTAATAAGCCGATTAAATGCGCCGACCCCATGCTTTTGTATATAATCATCGGGGTCCTTGCTCTCGTCCAGCGTTAAAACACGAACCGTTACAT
>JAAZFB010000230.1 GCA_012511915.1 Clostridiaceae bacterium | reverse complement strand
GAACTGCAAAGCAGGATAAAGCGCTTCAAGCAGTTATAGAAAAGCCCAAAGATGTGGATGGTTCACTAATAGCAGTGTTGCATGAGGCACAAGAAATCTATGGATATTTACCCATCGAAGTTCAAAAAAAGGTTTCGGAGGGGCTGAATATTCCTCTTGCCGAAATATACGGAGTAGTTACTTATTACTCTCAGTTTACACTTAATCCAAAGGGAAAATATCAGATCTCAGTTTGCCTTGGTACTGCTTGCTATGTAAAGGGCTCAGGAGAACTCATGAACCGTATCAAGACAAGGCTTGGCATAGAAGAAGGCGAATGCACTGCTGATGGTAAATTCAGCTTAGATGCTACCCGTTGCATTGGGGCTTGTGGCCTTGCACCTGTTGTTATGGTGAATGATGATGTGTACGGCAGACTAAGCGCTGATGATATTGACGGCATATTAGATAAATATACAGACTGATGAGGGAACTGTCTCTTCATATATTGGATATAGTAAACAATTCAATAAAAGCCGATTCAACCCTTATTGAGATAGGCATAGAAGAGGATGACAAAATAAATAAACTTACAATTATCATAAAGGATAACGGCAAAGGAATGGACGATGAATTGTTGAAAAAGGTCAATGACCCTTTTACAACATCACGGACTACCCGAACTGTCGGTCTTGGAATTCCGCTTTTTAAAAATGCTGCATTGTTATGTGGAGGAAGCTTTGATATCAAATCGAAACCTGATGTTGGCACCATTGTAACGGCAAGCTTTGTTCTAAATCATATTGACAGGCAACCGCTTGGGGACATGTCATCAACATTGTTAACCATGATAACAGCAAATTCCGACATCGTGTTTGTTTACCATCATGTTGTAAATGGTAAGGGATTTATTTTAAACACGCAACAAATAAAGGAAAGATTAGGTAATGTGCCTATTACCACACCAGAAGTGGTTTTGTGGCTTAAGGATTATATACAAGAGGGTTTAACTAATATTATTTAACTGTTAAATAGTATAATCAGGGGAGGAAAAGGCATGAAAAGCTTGGCAGAACTTGAAGCTATCAGAGATAAAACGCTAAATGAGGTTAATTTACGCACGGATAGAAAAGATGGCACAAGGATTGTTGTCGGAATGGCAACTTGCGGTATTGCAGCAGGTGCAAGACCGGTGCTTGCAACCTTAGTCGAAGAGGTAGCTAAAAGAGGGCTTAAAGATGTGTTAGTTTTACAAACCGGTTGTATTGGTGTTTGCCGTTTAGAGCCAATTGTAGAAGTGCATCAACCGGGAACGGAAAAAACAACTTATGTTATGATGACACCGGAAAAAGCCGCCAGAGTAGTGGCTGAGCATATAGTTAATAACAAACCTATTAAAGAATTTACCATCGGCGAGACGGAAAAATAGTTTTGTAAATCAGATAAATTTGTTATCTGTTCGTTAATCACATATATTTCCCTAAATGATTAGGGGATATAAAGGGAAAGGAATGACTGCAAAATGAATATAGCAAGGGCACATGTTTTAGTTTGCGGCGGCACAGGATGCACATCATCCGGCTCGGAAACATTAATATCTGAATTTAACATTCAGCTTGAAAAAGCCGGTATTAACAAAGAGGTAAGCGTTGTAAAAACGGGGTGCTTCGGGCTCTGCGCACTTGGTCCTGTTGTAATAGTATATCCCGAAGGCGCTTTTTACAGTAGGGTCACGCCTGAAAAGGTTGAAAGAATAGTTCAAGAACACCTGTTAAAAGGCAGGGTTGTTAAAGAGTTTTTGTATGACCAGGCTATTGCAGATCAACAAATAAAACCTCTTAAAGATGTAAACTTTTATAAAAAGCAACTTAGAATAGCACTAAAAAACTGCGGGGTTATAGACCCGGAAAAAATTGAAGAATATATCGCATTAGACGGATACAGGGCATTAGGAAAAGTAATAACCGAGATGACACCTGAACAGGTTATTGACGTTATACGAAAATCAGGTCTTAGAGGCAGAGGCGGTGCAGGTTTCCCTACAGCCATAAAGTGGGATTTTGCAGCAAAACAGCCAAAGGGGAAAAAATATGTATGCTGTAACGCCGACGAGGGCGACCCCGGAGCCTTTATGGATAGAAGTGTATTAGAGGGCGACCCTCATAGCGTTATAGAAGCAATGGCAATCGCGGCTTATGCAATTGGAGCGGACGAGGGCTATATTTATGTAAGGGCAGAGTATCCAATCGCAGTACGCAGACTCCAAATAGCTATAAAACAAGCAAAAGAATATGGTTTGCTCGGCAAAAACATCTTTGGCAGCGATTTTAGTTTTGATTTAGATTTGCGCTTGGGAGCAGGGGCTTTTGTTTGCGGTGAAGAGACAGCTCTTTTGACCTCAATTGAGGGCAAAAGGGGCGAACCGCGGCCGCGCCCGCCGTTTCCGGCAGTTGAGGGTTTGTGGCATAAGCCCACCATTTTAAACAATGTTGAAACTTACGCCAATATACCGCAAATTATTTTAAAAGGCGCTGATTGGTTTTCAAGTATAGGTACCGAAAAGAGCAAAGGCACCAAGGTGTTTGCCCTAGGCGGTAAAATTAATAATACCGGGCTTGTTGAAGTACCTATGGGTACGACACTCCGCGAAATTGTCGAGGAAATAGGCGGCGGAATACCCGATGGTAAAAAGTTTAAAGCCGCACAAACGGGCGGTCCATCAGGTGGATGTATTCCGACTGAACTTATTGATACTCCGATAGATTATGACTCTTTAATAAAAATCGGTGCAATGATGGGCTCCGGTGGTCTTATTGTTATGGACGAAGATTCAGGTATGGTGGATATTGCGAAATTCTTTTTAGAATTCACCGTTGAGGAATCATGCGGCAAATGTGTGCCGTGCAGAATTGGTACTAAAAGGATGCTAGAGATTCTCAATAAGATTACCTCAGGCAAAGGCACAATGGAGGATATAGCCAATTTAAAGCAGCTTGCCAACAGTATAAGAACATCAGCACTATGTGGTCTTGGGCAAACAGCTCCAAATCCGGTATTGTCTACACTTCAACATTTTGAAGACGAGTATATGGCGCATGTTGTTGAAAAACGATGCCCCGCCGGTGTATGTAAAGACCTATTAAGGTATAT
>JAAZFB010000229.1 GCA_012511915.1 Clostridiaceae bacterium | reverse complement strand
TTTTTTGATAGAGCCTGAAAAAACAGCAACGTCATCCACCCAAATTGACCACGTTATCAAGGAACAACAGATTTTAAAGAAACGATTTCTTGTATCTTTAATCTTTCTTTTGCCGCTGCTCTATCTCTCTATGGGTCATATGCTCGGTTTCCCATTACCCGAAATTTTTTCAATAGAAAACAATCCGCTCAATTTTGCTCTTGCACAACTCTTACTGACGCTGCCTATATTGATAATAAACAGAAAGTTTTTTACTCAGGGTTTTAGTGCTCTTGTGAAACTTTCGCCAACGATGGACACGTTGGTTGCTATTGGTTCATCAGCAGCTTTTATCTATGGGATTTACGCCTTAATTAAAATATATTTCGGACTGCAATCTGGCGACTTGGAAATGGTTAGTCAGTTCTCGCACAACCTGTTTTTTGAATCAAGCGGTACTATTTTGACTTTGATAACCTTAGGAAAATATTTAGAAGCTCGTTCGAAACGCAGGACATCTGATGCATTGAGCAAGTTAATCAGTTCGGCACCCGAAACTGCCACCGTTATTCGTTCCGAAAAAGAGATTGAAATTCCCGCCGAAGAAGTTGTGGTTGGCGATTTGGTAAGCATTCGTCCCGGGCAGAAAATCCCTGTTGACGGGGTGGTTGTGGAAGGTATTAGTGCCGTTGACGAATCGGCTATCACGGGCGAAAGCATTTCCGTAACCAAAGAGTCGGGCGATACTGTTATTTCTGCAAGCATCAACAAATCAGGTTTTTTACTTTTCAAAGCAACCAAAGTAGGGAAAGATACAACTTTTTCGCAGATAGTAAAGCTTTTGGAAGAGGCATCGGCATCCAAAGCACCTATTTCTCGTTTGGCAGACAAGGTCAGTCGTTTTTTTGTACCAACTGTAATTCTTATAGCTGTCATAGCAACTATCGTGTGGTTGCTACTCGGACAAACATTTGAGTTTGCATTGTCTATCGGTATTGCTGTTCTGATTATTTCCTGTCCTTGCGCGTTAGGATTAGCTACACCTGTCGCGATAATGGTAGGAACAGGCAGAGGTGCCGAAAAAGGCATACTATTTAAATCTGGTGAAGCACTCGAAATGGGCAGCAAACTTGACACGGTGGTATTCGATAAAACAGGAACGGTTACCAAAGGCGAACCGCAAGTAACCGATATTTATACCTTTTACAATGTTGGTAAGGACGAGTTGTTGAAAATTGCTGCATCGTTGGAAGCTTATTCGGAGCATCCCATTTCAAAAGCGGTATTAAATAAAGCCGAAGAGAAAAAAATGGAACTATATCCTGTGTCGAATTTCGTTTCGATGCCCGGCAAAGGCATATCGGGAGAGATTTGTGGAAAGCTGTATAAAATAGGCAATAGTGTCTATATTTCAGAAAATATAACTGTCGCAAAAGTTAACGGTTATCTTTCTTATCTCGCTCAACAAGGAAAAACACCACTGTTTGTAGCAAACGATAAAAAAGTTTTAGGTGTAATCGGAGTTGCCGATGTGCTGAAACCGACAAGTCGTCAGGCGGTTGATGAGCTAAAATCAATGGGAATTTATACCGTGATGCTTACAGGCGACAATGAACTTACCGCACAGGCTATACAGAAAGAGTTGGGAGCCGATCAAGTCATTGCCGAAGTGTTGCCGCAAGATAAAGACAAAGTCATTCAAGAACTTCGTGAAAACGGAATGAGAGTGGCAATGGTCGGCGACGGCATTAACGATGCACCTGCATTGGCACGAGCCGATTTGGGTTTTGCCATGAGTTCGGGCACCGATGTAGCCATTGAGTCGGCAGATGTAGTGTTGATGAAAAGCAATCCGCACGACGTTGTAAAGGCTATTCGGCTGAGTAAAGCCACCATTAGGAACATCAAGCAAAATCTGTTTTGGGCATTTTTCTATAATGTTATCGGAATACCTTTGGCAGCAGGTGTCTTTTACTCGATCTTGGGATGGAAACTCAGTCCCACATTTGCCGCCATAGCTATGAGTTTAAGCTCAATCACGGTGGTGCTGAATGCGTTGAGATTGAAGAGAGTAAGGATTTGAAGATGGGGACGGGAGGTTGAATGTGAAATAATATACAAGAATATAAGGATATGAATTTAGAAATTCAAAACGGATGAATATTAAGTGTAAAAATGAGAAGTAAAACAAAATATACACAGGCTAATAAAGAATATTGATTGATCGGATGTTTACCGCAGCAACCAACAAAGTTGCAGCTACTTACTTCGGACACCCGACTTCTGACTTAAAAAAATATAACTATGAACTCAAAAAATGACATTCACTCGGAAAGCAAATTGGCTGAAATTATTATTAGCCACCCATACGTGATTTTGATGCTGGAACATTTCGAGATTTCGCTTCCGGTTCACGATTTAACTATCAGCCAAATCTGCGAGAAATATCAAATCAACGAAGCACTTTTTATTGCATTTACGGATTTGTATTGTAAGAAAAAAGAGATTCCGGAACTAAAACTTACGGCAGACGATGCCAAAACTATTACCCGTTTTTTGACGGCAACCCATCGCTACTATTCAGAGCGAGTTTATCCGAAAATCATGCAGTTGATTGAGCGGATGAGTAAAGAAAATCACCACCGCGAGATGAAGTTAGTATCGGTGTTTTTTGCCGATTATTTCAAAGAAGTTACTACCCACTTAGATTATGAAAATCAGGTTTTCCACCCGTATGTAGATTTTTTGGTGGAAAGAGAAAAAGGCATGCCGTACAAAGAAAATTACGCAGACTATTCCGTGTCGCAATATCAAGACCACCACGATGATAT
>JAAZFB010000228.1 GCA_012511915.1 Clostridiaceae bacterium | reverse complement strand
TTATTAAACTCTTTAAGCATCTCTTGAATTTTAAAAGCTGGGGAATTTTTATATTCGTCAGATTTTTTATATTCAAGATACCATGTCAGCATTTCCTTGTTTTCTGATAAAAACTGTTCCGGATCTTTAATAGACTTCTTTGTTTGTTCATTCATCTCCCGAATATTCTCTGCGCTGATGTGCTGAGTGCTTTCAACCAGAAAATCCTGCAGCTCTTTAGGAAAGGTCAGGGCAGGGACTTCATCCAGAAACTCTATGATTTCTTTATAAGCAGCCTGTTGTTGGGGTGTTGAAATCGGTCTATTCAAGAATCGTGCAAAATGCAAACAAATAAAGCGACCGTAATATCCGGGGAACGCCTCTAACAGCTTATCCGTAACCGTTGCGTTCTGTTCAATGGCATTCAACGCTGTTTCTATTTCTGCAAAACTCTTACCGATACTAAGTTGGTCAAGTATAGCTTGTTTTGCTTTTTCCCTTTGCACACTCAATTCTTTTTGTACAGATATTTTTTGTAAAACAGTTCCTTTGTCATCGGCAAGTATCATTTTAATATCATCTGCACCAAGTCCGATTTTACGAAAGACAGAAACTTTCTTTAAAAGCTACACATCATTTGCACTGAAATATTTGTACCCGTTTCCCAAAATTTCAGGGAAAACCAATCCTTGATTTGTATAGCATTCAATTGCTTTTTTGGTTAAATTGGTTGCTTTGCTTACTTCGTTAACTAACATCTTATCACCTCGAACCAATCATAAACTAAAATCCAAGGTGATAGTCAATAGGTTTTTATGAAGAAACCGGAATATGCTTTGTGGATTTATCCCTTGCCGGAACAGAGAAGGAGAAGCGCTTGTCGCTGCCGCTTACGTCTCCCATAAACCAGTTGCCGGAAAAGACCTCCTCAAAAAAACATTCCCAAACTTAAGCGCTGATTTTATAGATCAGGACGTAAGCGGTAATAGTATCGGATGATCTAAGTGTTGCTGGATTAGGAAATGTATTTACATTTCGAATAGTTACTCTATCACCCGCGTTAAGGTTTAGAGAAGTAGTACCGGTTATTGTCTGACCAGCGGAGTTAAAACGAGCGGTATTTACACCATTTACTGCTATCGCCCAATCCTGGGGATTATTGTTTGTCGTATAAACTGAAAAAGTAATATTGTAAGTGCCATCCAAAGTTATCCCTATGCTGTCCCTTCCAGCGGTATGGTTTATCCCATTTAAGGGACCATTATTGCTAAAATTCACCGGTGCACCTACAGCAACCGTCTCTGGACCTATTTGAAATACATACCCAAAGGACTCTGATCCAACCGCAATTCTCAGTGAAGTACCTGATGCTCCGGTACTGCCAGTATAACCCCGGGGCCCTCGGCGTCCTCGAGGTCCAGCCGGCCCTCTTAGTTTAGTTTTCTTTTTTAATTTTTTCGCCAATTAAATCACTTCCTTTTCTAAAGAAACCAAAATTAATTTAGTCTTACTTTCAGGTTATGTTGATACATAAAGAAATGATACTTGGCTTATTAAGCTAGCGGGTGGTTTTTATTTACATTTGTAAGGTGGGTTTCTCTGTTCAGGTCGGATGAACTATGATTACAAATATAGAATAACCCGTTAGGCTCCTATTTTATGCTAGGCGTTATTGTTCTATATGGCCGCAGATTAGGCGTAATTGTGGATATTAATAAAATATACGAGAAATAAAAACACCGAAGGTGTTAAACCTTCGATATTTTTACAGCTTGATACTGGTGCCCGAAGTCGGGCATTATTACCGAGTACGATTTACCATCCCTCTGTACTGTTAAAAAACAGTTTGTTCGGTTACATCAGTTGTTAAAGCCTGCAAGGCTTTTTCAATAATCCGGCGCCGCAGTTGATATTCTTCTTGTTTCTGTAACTGGGGACTACCCAGTGGATGGGTGTGGCACGGGGACGGTCCTTTTGACACCCATCTTTCCTAAATGCTATACTAGGCGAAACAGGTTAGGGGGTTATCCAGTGGGCAGAGTGCAGCGGAGATATAGTGCATCAGGTTGTTATCATATTATG
>JAAZFB010000227.1 GCA_012511915.1 Clostridiaceae bacterium | reverse complement strand
GTCGTAAGCAGTTTATGAAAAACTTATGAAGTAAAAACAGAAGGGAAGATATAATATGTTTAAACTTAAAAGGCTGTTGTCAATGGTTCTTTCGCTTGCGATGCTTTTCACCCTTGCGGATATGCTGCCGCAAAATGATATCATCGCACAGGCAGCAATCAGCTCGCCATACACAACGCCAAGCGTTACACCGCCTTCAAATACACACCCACGTGTATTATTCAGAAGTGCTGATGTCGCTTCGATACAAGCCAATCTGTCCGCCGAGCAAAACTCGGCGGCAAGAAACAGATTGAATTCGTTGGCGGCAATGGCGATGGAGGATTCCTTTACGGGCGAGTCCGGGTTAAATAAAATTGAAGCGGCGGCTTTTGATTATGTGATAAACAATAAGCCGGCAAGCGGAGCTAAAGCGGTTACTCTTTTGCTGACTTATCTTGAGAAGTACTGCTCGGATGTCGCATCCGGCAGCATCACAGGTGATCAGACGCGCGCCGGCGGATTGGTAATTTATACTGCGTCGGAGATTTACGATTGGTGTTACAGTCTGTTTACTCCGGCTCAGAGAAATACTGTTATTTCATATTGCGAAACAATAGCGGGCTGGTTAGAGATAGGCTACCCTCCCACCGGTCTTTCCGCAACTGCCGGTCACGGCAGTGAGGCACAGCTTTTAAGAGACCTGTTAGCGTTTGCCATTGCCGTTTATGATGAGCGTCCCGATATATGGAACGCTGTAGGCGGCAGATTTTATCAGGAATATGTTCCTGCAAGGGAATATTTCAATACGGCAAATTATAATCTTGAGGGCGACAGCTACGGTCTGTACCGTCATATGTGGGACAGCTGGGCAAGCCTTCTTATTACAGGAATGGGTGCTTCTGCACCGTATAACAGTGCAAATCTTTATCAGACTGCATACGGTATGCTTTATATGCGCCGCCCGGACGGGCAGTATATGCGTGACGGTGATACCTACTTGGACACGACGGAAAATATGTGGTCATATTGGGGGGGTAATTCTCAGGCTTATTTGCTGGATTCAGCTATAGGAGATGATCCATACCTTAAAAGCGAATACGCAAGAATGGTTAAAAATTTTGGTGGTTTTTACGAAAATTCACCTATTTTGCAGTTGATAGTCAACAATCCGGAAATTGAACCTCTGTCTATATCCAATCTGCCGCTCAGCCGCTATTTTGGTTCACCGGTAGGAATGAGCCTTGCAAGGACGGGCTGGCAGGATGGAGCCGATTCACCGGCGGTTGTTGCACAGATGAAGGTGGGCGAAGTAAATCTTAATAACCATCAGCATCTTGACGCAGGACATTTTCAGATATATTATAAAGGTATTTTAGCAAGTGATTCCGGTGTTTATCAGGGACTTAGAAACGACAATTCAGAAGGCGGAACAGCATACGGCTCGGAACATTACAATATGTATATGTCCAAATCCGTTGCACACAACACAATGTTGGTGTACGATCCGGACGAATATTCTGTAAATACAGGTTTTCCATCTTATGACAAGGTGTCAACAAACAGAAAATATACGCGTGACGGAGGGCAGAGAACGCCATATAACGGCCATGCACCTGAGACGGTAAGCGGAATTCAGTCAAATTCTAAGGTTGCAACCGTTGCGGCGCAGGAAATTGACCCGATAACGCCAAATGCACCATCATATACATACTTAAAGGGCGACTTAACGGATGCTTATTCAAGTAAAGTAAGCGATTATAAACGTTCATTTATGTTTTTAAACCTTTTTGATGAAGAGGTTCCCGGTGCGATGATAGTATTTGACAAGGTTACATCATCAAATTCAAGTTTCAAAAAATCATGGCTTCTGCATGGTCTTGAGGAGCCTACAATAAACGGTACAAAAACTGTATTTTCAAGAACATATGCCGATGATAAAAATGCGTATAACGGAAAAATGACAGTTAATACACTTTTACCTACTAACCCTAACATAACAAAGGTTGGCGCAAACAACAAGTATTCAATAGTTAATGGAAGATATGACAATGGCAAGGACTGGACAGGTCTGCCTGCCAATTCACCAACAGATGAAGGAAATACCTGGAGAATTGAAGTTTCACCGTCCACCAATAGTGCTACCGATTATTTTTTAAATGTTATTCAGGTTAGCGATAACGACAAAAATAATTATATTCCTACTTCAATGATAGACACACCGCTTGTTTACGGTGCGCAAATAAGCGATAGAGTTGTTACCTTCTCAAAATCAGGCGCAAAAATCTCATCAACCACTGCATTTACAGCAACAGGAAGCGGAACGCGTAAATATACAATGTGTGATATGCAAGCGGGTACATGGGCGGTTACAACTGCCAGCGGAACGCAAAACGTTGTTGCATCTGCAAACGGCGGAGTGCTTTCCTTTACTGCAAGTGCAGGAAATGTAAGTGCGGCATATGTAGGTTCGTCAGGTACTCCGGCTGTATATAGTCCAACAAGCACCACAAATGATTATTACAGCACGCGCATGAATAATATTTTTGTGTATAATAAAAATACACCAAGGAAGGAAAGCGGATATTTTGTTATGCCTCTTTCCACCATCGCAAAGTATTTTAATTTAAGTACGACAAGAAACAACGATACTATAAGTGTAAGCGCCGGAACACTTACGGCAACTTTAAACCTTGGCTCAAAAGCTGTCACCACCAATCATCCTGCTGTGGGAGGAGCAGAGCTTGGGGTGGAGGTATTTGAGGAAAACGGAGAAGTTATGGTTCAGCCAGACGGCTTTGTTCAGCTTTTCGGCGGAAATATGAATATGGACGAATTGTCGCATACCGCATATATTGTAACGCCTACTGCTTTGGCAAACAATAATCTTGCTATATCCTATTCTGTTGATGGCGGAACAACTTATACACCATTGCCCGATTTTCAGATTTATGTTAGCAAATATAACGTAGAGCTACCCGATAATGTGCCTTATGTAATATTAAGGGCTACTGCCGACAATGGCTCGTCAACATACAAGGTTGTTGATGATTATAATGGGGCAAAATACCGTCATGGCGGCTTTAGATATCAGCCATTTAACGGCAATTCACAGGCGCAGTACACATTAGAGAGGGAAGCCGATAATGGCATGATTCCCATTAAAAATGAAATTGCAACAGGTAAGGTTGTATATACCGATGCTGATAGCAATGTTTCAACCTACAGTATAACCTTTAAGTCGAAACAGCCGCGTATTACAGCTTTCACTCAGTCTTCTGATTTCACAGATGGAAGCGTCACCTTTATTGGAGGCGGTGCGGTTGCAAACGATAACGGCACTATTTTGGATTCGGCTGCATCGGAGTTAAGAATGTACG
>JAAZFB010000226.1 GCA_012511915.1 Clostridiaceae bacterium | reverse complement strand
TTCACGGAAGCCATCCGCACGCTCACGCGATTAAAATCCTAGGTTTTCCACTCGCGCTGAAGTCCCGGACAGGTCGAATGAATTATACAAGTGATCAAACATTTTTAATATGGACTTGAGGATGAAAATTTTATCATGAATATGACTTTTGCGGCGAAGGTAAAAAACGAAATTTGTATGCAAGAAATAGACAGCATATGCTGTATAAGAGCACAGCTTGCGGGTATGGTCAGCTTTGCGGCATACATTAAAAACAATTCCATAATAATAAAAACGGAGAACATAAATGTTTCACATCAATTTTCCCGTCTTGTAAAGCGCCTTTATAACCTTAATACCGAGCAAACATCTGATTCGGGCGGTGTATATAATGTTGGTATATTCGGTATGGAGGCGTTAAAAATTCTGCGTGATATAATGCTTGCATCAATCCCGATTAAAATTGACGAACGCATTATACTGGGGGAATGCTGCAAACGTTCGTTTATCCAAGGCGCTTTTTTGGCAGCCGGCTCAATTTCAGCACCGGAAAAAGGTTACCATGCAGAATTTGTCGCAAACCGCTACGGTGTCGGGGAAGGCTTTTGCAAATGCTTATATAATTTTGCAATACATGCCAAATCAACAAACAGAAAAGGCAAGTATGTGTTTTATATTAAAAACAGCGGGCATATAGAAAACTTGCTTGCAGTTCTGGGCGCACATACGCAAATGATGGGATTGTTAAATATAAAGATAGAAAAAGAACTGCGTAATTCCACAAATCGGCTTGTGAACTGTGAAAATGCCAATTCCGAAAAAACGGCAGAGGCGGCAGTTGCACAAATACAAGCAATTAAAACGCTTGATAAAAAGTTTGGGCTTGATAACTTACCGCCGCATTTGATGGCAGTTGCAAAGATGAGGCTTAAAAACCCCGAAGCAACATTATCGGATATTGCATTAGACCTTGGTATAACAAAATCCGGTATTAATCACAGAATGAGGCGGATAATGCAAATATCAAAAGAAAAGACGGAGATATAAATGATTGATTTCGTGCACCTTCATGTCCATACCGCATACAGTTTGCTTGACGGCGCATGCCGAATTGATAAGCTTGTTTATCATGCCAAACAGCTTAGTCAAAAAGCCTTGGCGATTACCGACCACGGTGTTATGTATGGTGTTATTGATTTTTATCATGAAGCAAAAAAAGCGGGAATCAAACCAATAATAGGCTGCGAAGTTTACGTGGCAGCACGAAATATGACTGATAAAACATACGAAGAAGATTACAAACGAAGTCATCTTATTTTATTGGCAAAAAACAATGAGGGCTATAAAAACTTGCTTAAAATTGTCAGCCTTGCACATACCGAAGGTTTTTATGTAAAACCGCGCACAGATAAAACCACCTTACGAAAATATTCCGAAGGGCTTATTTGCCTTTCGGCATGTATTGAGGGGGAAATACCAAAAGCTATTTTAAACAACGACATGGACGGGGCAAAGCTATTGATATCCGAATATGTCGGAATTTTTGGTAAGGATAATTTTTACCTTGAATTGCAAGACCATGGAAGCACCGAAGAGGCAAAGGTAATAAGCGGACTTGCCCTGCTTGGTCAGCAGTGCGGCGTTAAATTCGTCGCAACAAACGATGTGCATTATATTGAAAAAAATGATGCCCCCCTACAAGATGTTCTAATGTGCATACAAACAGGCAAAACAGTTAACGACACAGACAGACTAAAGTTTCACGGCGAAGAATTATATTTAAAAAGCGGTTCCGAAATGATGCAACTTTTTGAAAAGTTCCCCAACGCCATATCAAACACGGTAGAAATTGCAAACGCCTGCAATTTCGAGCCGAACTTTGGTAAATATCATTTGCCAAAATTCGACCTGTCCGTTGGTGAAAATGCTTTTGATAAACTAAAAGACTTGTGTGAAAAGGGCTTGGCAAGCAGATATGATAATGACAGCACACTTGTCGACAGGTTGGAATATGAACTGAAAACAATAAAGAGCATGGGGTTTGTTGATTACTTTCTGATAGTTTGGGATTTCATTAAATATGCCAAAGACAACAATATATATGTAGGACCCGGGCGCGGCAGTGCCGCCGGTAGCCTTGTATCTTATTGTCTCGGCATAACGGATATCGACCCGATAAAATACAATTTGTTATTTGAACGTTTCTTAAACCCCGAACGCATTACAATGCCGGATATAGATATTGATTTTGATTATGAACGAAGAGGGGAAGTTATAGATTACGTTGTGCAAAAATACGGGAAAAACCGCGTTGCACAAATAATAACATTTGGAACAATGAAGGCCCGTCAGGCAGTTCGTGATGTTGGGCGTGTGTTGGATATTCCGTATGCGGAAGTGGACACCATAGCAAAAATGATACCGACGGATATTAATCAAACACTTGAAAACGCCATTGAGTATAACAAAGCATTTAGAAATTTATATGAAGTAAACCCGCGGGCGCGACGTATAATAGATATTGCCAAACAGCTTGAAGGGTTGCCCCGCCATGCCTCAACCCATGCGGCGGGGGTAGTAATAACGAAAAACGAAGTTAGCGATTACGTGCCGCTTGCTCTTTCGGACGAGGCAGTTGTTACGCAATTTACAATGACAACTTTAGAAGAACTTGGGCTTCTTAAGATGGATTTCTTAGGTCTTCGCAATCTTACAATTATATCCCAAACGGTTAATAATCTCAAAAACGACAGCATAAGTATTAGTATGGAAACCGAAGACCCAAAAGCATTTGAGCTTATAGCCGCAGGTAACACTGACGGAGTATTTCAGCTTGAAAGCAAAGGAATGAAAGCTTTTATGCGTGAGTTGCAACCGAAGTGTTTTGAAGACATTATCGCTGGTATATCTCTTTACCGCCCGGGGCCGATGGATTCAATACCCACATACATTAAAAACAAAAACAATACGTCACTGATAGAATATAAACATCCGCTGCTTGAGCCTATTTTAAAGGTAACCTACGGTTGTATCGTATATCAGGAGCAAGTTATGCAAATAGTACGGAACCTTGCCGGGTATTCACTTGGCAGGGCTGATATTTTGCGCAGGGCTATGGGCAAGAAAAAAGGCGATGTTATGGAAAAAGAGCGCAAAAGCTTTATATATGGGGATGATGAAGTCGATGGTGCAGTAAAAAGGGGTGTCAACGCAAAAACAGCGAACGAAATATTTGACGATATGGTTGATTTTGCGAAATACGCTTTTAATAAATCGCATGCCGCGGCATATGCACAAATTGCTTACCAAACAGCATGGCTTAAAACATTTTATCCGGTTGAATTTATGGCTGCGCTTTTGTCAGCGCATATCGACGATACTGCAAAAATAACACAATATATTGACGAAATGACGCGGCTGAAGATAAAACTGCTACCGCCGAATATCAATATAAGCAACTCAACATTCGCCCCAAAAGACGGAAATATCTCTTTCGGGCTTGCGGCGGTAAAAAATGTGGGCAAAGCCTTTGCAGAACAGACGGTAACCGAACGAAAGAACGGAAATTTTAAAAGTCTGTCAGATTTTTGCCGTAGAATGTCTGACAAAGGTATTAGCAAAAGGGCGTTGGAAGCACTTATTATGGCAGGCGCATTCGACAGCTTAGGCGGCTATAGAAGTCAGTACCTTGCAATGTACGAATCAATTGCAGACCAGGCAGCAACAGATGTACGCACCAACTTATCCGGCCAAATTTCTCTTATGGGGGAAGTTGAAATTAACGATAACTTGCCAAACATAGACGAATTTGACCGTCGTCGGCTTCTGTCTATGGAAAAAGAAATAACAGGCATTTATATTTCCGGGCATCCGCTGGATAACTTCGCCGAAAAAATATTATTAAACAGTGATACGACAATAAACAAAATATCCGGGGATGCGAGCCGCACTGATGAGGCTTTGATAAAAGACAGTCAAAAGGTTAGGATTGCAGGAATAATCACAAAAAAAGTTAAAAAATATACGAAAAAAGACGATGAAATGGCATTTATTACGATAGAAGATTTAACCGGCTCGATAGAGGTTATCGTCTTTCCAAAACTTCTTACTGTTTTTGATAGTATTTTATATGATGGCTCTATTGTTTCAATAACGGGCAAGGTGAGCTATAAAGAAGAAGAGATGCCAAAAATAATATTAGACGGTGTATATGCACTCAAGGAGGAGAAAACACAGCAATATAAGCTGTATATTAAGGTACCGATTACTTTCGATCAAAACATTTCAAAACTGACAAATGTGCTTGAAATATTTAGCGGCGATGTGCCGGTATATTTGTACTTTGAAAAAGATAAACAAATTGTTTGCGCACCTGAGCAGTATAGCGTTTCACCTTGTGAAACCCTTAACGAAGAGATTAAAAAAGTGCTCGGTGAAGGGTGCGATATCGTGCTAAAAAAAAGAAAGTGTTGATTTTTTCATAATTTTGTTATAAAATAATGCGGTTAGCAGAAAGGAATGATTTGTGTTGAGTATTGAAGACAATCCAACCAGTGAATATATTGCGGTTATTGCCAAAGAGGATGGCGTTAACATTATAGGTTTAACACGAGGCAAGGATACCCGCTTCCATCACGCTGAAAAGCTTGATAGCGGAGAAGTCTATATTGCCCAGTTTACCGATAATACATCTGCAATGAAAATCCGCGGAGCGGCGGAGATCTATACCAAGCACGGTGTTATTAAGTCGGGAGGGTGAGATATATATGTGGACGGTTGTTTACATGGCACAAGGCAGAGAAATGGCAGAGAAAATTCGTCACGCACTACAACAGCAAGGTGTGCTTGTTAAGCTAAAGTCAATCGGTAAAGAAAACAAAGAAAACGATAATTGTTTCGAAATACTTGTTCCTGCAGCTGAAATTGAGGAGGCACACAACATAATAATTGATATAGAGTTTTAACACTAATCCTCAATTAAAATATTGACAAATATTTTGCCATCCAATATAATATACGCACATTTCAGGGAGGTTAATAATTAAACGAATGCAAAAGATAAACACAATAGGTGTACTCACAAGCGGTGGGGATGCACCCGGAATGAATGCGGCAATCCGTGCGGTTGTTCGTACGGGAAAGTATTATGGCATGAAAGTTATGGGTATAAGAAAAGGATATGAGGGGCTGATACACGGTGATATTTTTGAAATGACAGCCCGTGATGTCTCTGATATTATGCACCGGGGCGGGACTGTGCTGCAAACCGCAAGAAGCAAAGATTTTAAGGAAATTGAGGGTGTGCGCCGTGGCATTTCAACAGCAAGATATTTTGAAATTGAGGGTATCGTAGTTATAGGTGGCGACGGTTCTTTTAGAGGCGCAAGGGATTTATGCAGTGAGGGGATGCCCGCAGTTGCTATCCCCGCCACTATTGATAACGATATAGCCTGCACCGAATATACCATAGGTTTTGACACCGCAATTAATACTGCAAAAGACGCGGTTGATAAAATTCGTGACACTGCCTCAAGTCATGAACGATGCAACATAATAAAAGTAATGGGCCGGGCATCAGGTAATATTGCATTAAATGTCGGTATTGCAACAGGTGCTGAGGCGGTTTTAATACCGGAAATGGAAGTTGATTTCGAACGTGATATAGTAGAACCGATTAATGCCGGCCATAAAAGAGACAAAAAGCACTACATAATAATAATAGCCGAAGGGGTTTCCGGTTGCAACGATTTAGATAAACGCATAGAAGAACATCTTGGTATTGAAACAAGGACAACTATATTGGGATATATCCAACGTGGTGGCAGTCCTACCGTGATGGACAGGGTATATGCAAGCCAAATGGGCTCTTACGCAGTGGAGCTTTTAAAGGATGGCGTTAACAATCGTATTATCGGAATCCGTGATAGCAAAATTTATGAAATAGACATCTTTGAAGGGCTTAACATACCATCCACTTTTAGAGAAGATTTAGTTTCGCTTTCTAAAATCCTTTCAATTTAGGGGGATTGAAAAAATGAATGTTCCAAATGTTTTAACAATAATCAGATTTTTTCTTGTTCCTGCTTTTGCATACGCTTATTTATATGCCCGTAACATTCCTGCCTCCGCAATAATTCTTGCAGCTTCGGGACTAACCGATTTTCTGGACGGGTTCATTGCGCGCAAATACAATTTGGTAACAAAATGGGGCACCGCGTTTGACCCAATAGCGGACAAATTCACCCAAATAACCGTCGCATTTTGCATTGCGCTTTCGGGTTATACGACAATGTGGCTTATTTTCGGCATACTCGTGGTAAAAGAAGTTTTTATGATTTTGGGTGGCATAAAGCTTTATAAAAAAGGTGATATTGTAATGGGCGCAAATTGGTACGGCAAAGTGGCAACCGTTATGATTTATTTTGTTTTCCTTGTGCTTATATTGTTTGGAACATCGTTACCAGAGATAGTAAAATATATTTTGTTTATTTCAGTAATAGGGCTTAGTGTTTTCTCTTTTATACGCTATGCAGCAGTGTTTGTCGGGATGCGAAAAAAATTAAAAGAATTGCAGTAAAAAACCACGCAATAAATATTCAATAATGGATTATTTCTCCCGTGCGAATCGAAAATTCCAAAAACTTGCTATTCCTTGATATAACAGGGGTTGCAGGTTTTTTTATTAGTGTTTAGTATCAGTATAATACTAATTCGCGTTAGAAAAATTTCATTAATTGCGAATTAGTAAATACTATTTTCCTTGTAACGGCCGCTGATTGCGGCCGCTATTGACAAAAAAGTTTGTCAATATTTTAAATGAGGAATAGTATAAATATTATGAGCAACCGGATGACGAAAATTACGATAACTTAACTAT
>JAAZFB010000225.1 GCA_012511915.1 Clostridiaceae bacterium | reverse complement strand
TGCGTAGATGAAAGTTTTATTTTATTTTGTGAGCCGGAAAGGCTAATGGTAAATGGGGTTTAGCGTAGTATCCGATTACAAGCCGCAGGGGGATCAGCCTCAGGCTATAGATATGTTGGCACAGGGTATTATAAAAGGGTATAGGGAGCAAACTCTTTTAGGAGTTACCGGTAGCGGAAAGACATTTACAATTGCCAATGTGATAGAAAAGGTGCAAAAACCCACGTTGGTTTTAGCACATAATAAGACACTTGCTGCACAGCTTTGCAGTGAGTTTAAAGAATTTTTCCCCAATAATGCTGTTGAATATTTCGTCAGTTATTATGATTACTATCAACCCGAAGCATATATACCATCTAAAGACACATATATAGAGAAAGATTCTTCAATTAACGACGAAATTGATAAGTTGCGACATTCGGCAACCTCTTCATTGTTTGAAAGGGATGATGTTATTATTGTGGCAAGCGTTAGTTGTATTTACGGCTTGGGAGACCCGGATGACTATAAAAATTTGGTACTGTCGCTGCGAACGGGCAATATTTACGATAGGGACGATGTTTTAAAAAAGCTTATTGAAATACAATACGAAAGAAATGATATAAACTTTACCCGTGGTAAGTTTCGGGTGCGTGGTGATGTGGTGGAGATTTTCCCCGCTAACCAATCGGAAAAGGCCGTACGGGTTGAGTTCTTTGGTGATGAAATAGAACGTATTACCGAAATAAATGTGTTGACAGGCGAAATTATCGGATCAAGAAATCATGTTGCGGTATATCCAAACTCTCATTATGTAACAACAAAAGAAAAAATGGATAAGGCAATTGAACAAATCAGAGAGGAAATGCAGCAAAGGGAAAAGTATTTTTATGACAAAGGCAGTTTTATCGAGGCACAAAGAATTAAAGAGCGTACAAGCTATGATATAGAAATGTTACAAGAAGTCGGGTTTTGTCAGGGGATAGAAAATTATTCGAGGATTATAAGCGGCAGAGCCCCCGGTAGTGCACCATTTACCCTTATAGACTATTTTCCAAAGGATTTTTTGCTTGTAGTTGATGAATCACATGTTACCATACCGCAGTTTCGTGGAATGTATAACGGGGACAGGTCAAGGAAAACTTCGCTGGTGGACTATGGTTTCCGCCTGCCCAGTGCATACGATAATCGACCGTTGAATTTTGACGAATTTAATCAAAGAATTAACCAAGTGATATATGTAAGCGCGACACCGGCAGAATACGAAAAAGGTAATTCCACCCAAATTGTCGAGCAAGTTACACGCCCTAACGGGCTTGTAAACCCGGAAATTACTGTTTTGCCGGTAAAAGGTCAAATAGACGATTTGTATGGCGAGATAATAAAAACAACCGAACGTGGTGAAAGGGTGCTTGTTACAACACTCACCAAAAAAATGGCGGAAGATTTAACAGATTATTTTGAACAAATGGGCGTTAAGGTGCGGTATATGCATTCGGAAATTGATACAATAGAGAGAATGGAAATAATCAGGGATTTGCGGACCGGTGTTTTTGATGTACTTATAGGTATAAACCTGCTGCGTGAAGGGCTTGATTTGCCCGAAGTCTCCTTGGTTGCAATATTGGATGCTGATAAGGAAGGCTTTTTACGTAGCGAAACCGCACTAATTCAAACGGTTGGAAGAGCGGCGCGTAATATACAGGGCAGGGTTATAATGTATGCCGATACAATGACGCAAAGTATGCAAAAAGCAATTAGCGAAACAAACAGGCGAAGGCAGCGCCAAATGGAGCATAATGAAAAACACGGAATAACACCTAAATCAATAATCAAATCCGTGCGTGATATTATTGAGGCGACAAAACAAGAAAAAGAAGTTAAAGTCGCTGATGTGGCAGTAACGGATATTGCGGGCGAAATAAAAAGGCTTACCGACGAAATGCAACTTGCTGCATATGAATTACATTTTGAACACGCGGCAATGTTACGTGACAGGATAAGACAGCTGCAACAACAGCTTAATGCAAATGATTAGTGAAAAAGGGCATCAAAGGAGAGTTTTAGCTTGGATAAAATAATAATAAAGGGTGCTCGTGAGCACAATTTAAAAAATATCGATATAGAATTACCCCGTAATAAACTTATTGTTATAACGGGTCTTTCAGGCTCAGGCAAATCATCCCTTGCTTTTGATACAATTTATGCAGAGGGGCAAAGACGATATATAGAATCTCTTTCGTCGTATGCGCGCATGTTTTTGGGCAGAATGGAAAAACCGGATGTTGATTACATCGAGGGGCTCTCACCTGCAATTTCCATAGACCAAAGAACCACAAACAAAAATCCGCGCTCAACGGTGGGTACAGTTACCGAAGTATATGACTATTTGCGGCTTTTATATGCAAGAATAGGCACCCCACATTGCCCTAATTGCGGTAAGGAGATAAAACAGCAAACTATTGACCAGATAGTGGATAGTATTCTTAATCTTCCCGAACAAACAAAAATACAAATTCTTGCGCCTGTTATAAGGGGTAAAAAAGGTGAGCATATAAAGGTTTTTGAAGATGCGAAAAAAAGCGGCTATGTGCGAATACGGGTTGACGGCAAAATGCATGAGCTATCAGAGGATATTAAACTTGAAAAGACAAAAAAGCATAATATTGAACTTGTGGTTGACCGTCTTATAGTCAAGAGTTCAATAAGAGCACGGCTTAACGATTCTCTTGAAACCGCAACTTCGCAAACGGGTGGGATAGTTGTTGTTGAGCTTATAGATAGCGGTGAGGAGCTTATTTTCAGTCAAGATTATGCATGCCATGACTGCGGAATAAATATTGAAGAGCTTACACCACGAATGTTTTCGTTTAACAATCCGTACGGTGCTTGCCCGGCATGTACCGGACTTGGTTTCCAAATGAAAATAGATAAAGACCTTGTAATTCCGGATAGAAGTAAATCGTTAAATCAAGGTGCAATAAAGGTAAGCGGTTGGGACAGCGCATCTGAAGGCAGTATGAGCGCAATGTATTTTAATGGCCTTGCAAAACACTATAGTTTTAGTTTGGACACACCAATTAAACAGCTGCCGCAACACATTATTGATATTATACTATACGGTAC
>JAAZFB010000224.1 GCA_012511915.1 Clostridiaceae bacterium | reverse complement strand
CTCCCTATTGCAACCAAAAGAGAAGAGGGCATGAGAATTTTCAGGTAGGATAATGCTGCCTGAAGAACCGATATGAATAAAGTTGTAAATAAAATTTTTGGTTTTTTTAATATGCTGCCTATTCCTAAAATTGCTGCTTTAAAGCTTGCAGCGGTAAACCCCACGGGCCCCATGGCAGGGTCCGGGATATTAACTTTCTTTTTTATTGCTACAGTCATTTTACCAGCTCCTTCCGCCTCCGCCTCCTGAACCTCCGCCCGAGCTCCCGCCGCTGATGCTTGAGTCGCTTGTTTGGTGTTTTGAAGCTATGTCCAATGAAAATACTTTCAAATCATTATCTAACCCTGTTGCAAAACTCAATACGCTGAACCTGCCCTGCTTGGATGATGAATGATACCAGTTGGGCGGCTCCTTCATGATGCTGTCAAAGTTTTTCGCCCATTTGTCCGTTACACCCAAGACCATTGCAAAGGGTAATACATTATAAAAGTAACCGGGATTTTCATCCGCTAAAAGCTGAATTCTGTCTAATTCTGCAGCTTTGATGAACTCCTTGAATCCCGTCAGTTTTTCTTCATACCACATACCTGATTCAGTCCGCCGGCTGCATAGGTTCGACATAATTCCAAGCATTGCCGCCGACGTTAAAGAAATCAGACCCGTTAATACATTCCCTGTTAAGCTTAATGAATATATAAATGTGCCGCAAATTGCTCCGCAAAACAAAAGTGCAAAAAACAATTGTTTAAACTTTTCCCCTTTTTTCATTCCCTTCCAATTTTTCAAAATATGGATTAAGAAATATAAAGCTGCCATTATAGCTGCAGACATAATTATGCTCTTCAACAGCAGCCCTGCTTCACCAACATTTCCTGATTCTTTCATAGCCGTATAGGAAAACGGCAGTGTACTTACTACTCCTGACAACAAGAGCAACACTCGGCACAATATATTTGTTCTTAAAAAGATACGAGTTTCTTCATTATCTTCAAAGCTAAGTTTAACTTGCTTTTTAACTTTATCCCCCACAGTGTAAAACCTGTTTTCCAATTGCCCGGTACTTACCTTTACTCCGTCCCCCATGTAAAACAGTTCCTCAAACATTTCCTTTTCATAATCCTGGCTGTCCTCAGAAATGTCTCTTAACTTCGTAAATGTAAAGCTCTTTTTAGCGATAAACCTCTTTTTTACTGTTTCTTCGGTAATTGACAGATATCCCTTATCCGCCCAATAAATTATGAGTGATGTAATATCGAAAGAATCTACTCTGCCATCGATTAAAAAACCTACATCCGCACTGGTCAACCCTTGAGGCGGATAAAATTCAACTGTTGGAAATATTCGCTTTTTACGCCCCATAAATACCCAAAGTGCTGCGCCTGCAGCGGCACAGGTAACTGAAATCAGCCACCCGTAAGGCATCGCGTTGTTTTTGAGCCTTTCGGCTTGCGAAAAATATCCTTCCGGAAGGGGCATAGCTATGGTAAGGGAATCATTGGGCATAAGAGTGACCGTCAAGGAGCCTTTTATGGTATTTCTCTCAATACTCCAGTCAACACCGTCATGCTTTGTACTTCCCTTTTTTCCATGGGTAAAATACAGCCTGTCAGGTGTAAAAGGTTTTGGCATATTAATTTTGAAAATAACGTTTTCTATTGTACAGTCCCAGTCGTTTCCAATCAAATTCCAGTAGAGTTCGTCTCTGTCGTCAAAATAGTCGTCTCCTATGGTGTATACATAGCCGATTGTATATTTTTCCGAAAAAGATGCGTATCTGTCAGGGTCGCCTATTTTAATTTCAATATTACTTGATACTTTCTCAGTAGAGAATTTATGGTCAAAAACATATATGTCAGAAATTAATGCAGGCTTTCCCCTGTTTGTTTTCAAGGGCAGACTTCTGATAATGCCGTGCCTTTGCTCGGTAAAACGGATATCGATGGTTTCAATTACGGCATAGCTGTTATCCTCATAAACCGTCATATCTATATTGTAAGAAGTAATATTGAATGTTTCGGCTCCCAAAGCCGTTCCCGTCACAATCATCAACATAAGGATGCAAGCAGAAATACAAAGCATCAGTCTTCTTTTCATTGCCTCTACCTCTAATTAAACCTAATTTCTACATTTTGACGCTCATATTCATCAACCATAAAATATGGATATCGATTGAATCCAAAAATTTTAGCAAATAAATTTGAAGGAAATATTTCCACCTTGTTGTTCATAACCTTAACAACACCGTTATAGTATTTACGGGACTGAGATATGTCATCTTCCAAAACCACTAACTGATTTTGCAGGTCTAAATAATTTTCGTTTGCTTTCAGCTCAGGATAACCCTCAGAAATTGCAAAAAGTGAGCTTAAAGCCCCGGACAGCATATTTTCATTTTGTCCCCGCTCTTCAACAGACCTTGCGTTAATTGCCATACTCCTTGCCTGCACAATTTTCTCCAAGGTTTCCTTCTCATGTATCGAATATTGTTTTACTATTTCCACTAAATTTGGAATCATTTCATATCGTTTTTTTAAATAAATATCCATGGTGGAAAATGCTTCTTCTATTTGATTCCGCAGCTTTACAAAACCGTTATATGACACCACCGCCGATACTGCCAATAAAATTATGATAATAACTATCCCTATAAGTATTTCCATTTTTCTTCCCCTTTCAATTTTTTTGCTAATCTGAGGGCTAGCCGGTCGAATCTCATTTATATGCTTGAGGTCGCTTTAAGCCACAGCCAGATATAAGCAGCATATATTAATACTGCAATCAAGTAATAAAACAGCAATGCTTTTGCGAAATTACTTTTGTTAGGTTTTTGCTTATTAAAAAATCCCCATTTTACCAATAGTATTATATTGATAATCGGAATGCCTGCCAAAAAAATCATAAGTATATACTGCCCATAGCCTATGATGTCCGCAGCTCCACTCACGTAGGATTCAGACGGCAGACGAGGTGCCGCTTCTTTCCTGTAGGACTCAGAGGGCTGTCGGGATGACGTTTCCTTCCCATATGGCTCTGAGGGCTGCCGAGGGGATGTTTCTCTCCTGTAGGGCTCAGAGGGCTGCTGAGGTAACCTTTGTCTCATAACAGGAGGCACAGGTCCCCGCTGACCCTGAAAGCCGGGCTCGCTGCTTGTGTTGATACTTTCTTCATTTATCCGGGTTTCATTTCCCGCAAATGATATTTTGCTGCCGCATTCCGAACAAAATGCAGAATCATCGGGAAGCTGTATCCCGCAATTTTCACAAAACATGTTTACCTCCTTTTAACAATATGCATCCGCACCTTTCACAGTAATTATCCCGAATGTCGCAGATACTGCGGCAGGATGCGCAAAAAATTGTTGTATCCAATGATTTGTCGTACTTTTCAATATAATGCAGCCATTTGTCACCGTGATAATGCAGATAATCACCAATATTGAAATAATCATATTGAGCACTGTCCTCTTCCATTAATTCAAAAATATCGTTGTTCTGCTTTCGTATATAGACAACGTATTCTGTATATGATTCCCGGTATTTTCTCCCTTCACGGTCTTTTCTGCTCCTGCTCTTTTGAAATGTCTTCTTGTCTTCAACTATGCCGTCCCAGGCAGTCTTATCTCCCCGATTTTTAAATAAAAATATAAGACCGATGCTCCAAAATACCGCTATGACACCAACCATTACCATGATTCCTTCAGCCTCAAGTTTTATTTCGCCCGAAAGAAGCAAAACAGCAGGAACTAATATGCTTATACCTATGAGCCAAATCAGTCCGTACCTTTGACTGTTTTTATAATACTGCTTAAAACAAGGATGAGCTGTATTATTTGACCAGCCTGTGCCTCCTGCCCCTAAGGCAGATACATTACCATACCTGTCCTCTCCGCCGTACTTTGAGCTGCAGAAGGGGCACATTTTTTTCCCTTTTTCAATTCGATTACCGCAATTCCAGCAAAAAAAGTTTCCATAACCTATGAGCTTTTTAGCCATTTCTCACCTCATGCAATTATTATTTATTATCAGCCGAGCATTGTGGGTGTAATCCCTGTTTCAAAACGAAATTTATTAATCATTTCGTCCATGGCTTCAGGTTCAATATCAGGCCGTACAATGCGCATATTCTGCATTTGCTTATCATTGCCGTATGTGAATGAAATAAAATCATTTCCTATATCCATGGCTGTCAGCCTGATACCGTCCTGATTAAATTTTACTATTTTGTCGTTAAAAAGAATTCCAAAATATGATACAAATATTTCACTATCTTCTATGTGTTTATCAGGGAATTCTTTGCCTGATATTTGGCTAATAACAGCAGTTTTGACCTTCAAGATGAAATTTTCTCTTATTAACCTTGCTATTTTCAAATTATTTATATCTTTAAACAAAAATCGTATCAGTATAATCCCTGCGGCTATTGTGAATATTATTATAACAGCAGTTTTAGCATCAAAGCTTTCGCCTTGAAAAACAAAGAGTTGAGTCAATGCTGCCGTTAAAAAACATATTATTAAAATGTAAATAATTATTCTCCTTATAATCGTATTCATAGTCTCCACCGTATAGTTGTATTATTTAAACCCCATTAAACAATCATTGAACCTGTCATCCTAAGTATAACGAAATCCCATCTTTTAATTATGAGAGCATGGAGTCTTTATATTTTATTAAATTATAGTAATTAAAAACCCAAAAAAAAACACCCGAAAAGGGTAGTTTTTT
>JAAZFB010000223.1 GCA_012511915.1 Clostridiaceae bacterium | reverse complement strand
CTATAGTGTTGTTTATTGCTATCCAACAATTCGAAAACGCATATATTACCCCCAAAATACTTGGGGAGGTTATTCATCTTCATCCAATTGTGGTAATCATGGCAGTATTAGTAGGTGGGCATTTGTTTGGGTTTGCGGGGATGCTCTTAGCAGTACCCGCTTGCGGGATTATTAAAGATATAGCCGAAGAAACAATAGAAATGTTGGATAAGGAGGGCAAAAAATATTGACAGGCATATATAAGCATTATATAATTATGGTATCCGGTGTTGCGGCAAAAAAGTTCGCACACTCGCTTTGTTGTATTGAACGTGCAGCTATGTTTATGCCCCCGTGTGAGGCGGTGTAGTCGGGGCAATGTTGAAAGAGGAGGGTAAGAATGTATAAAAGTTTTAAAATAAGGGCTCCTTTTTTTGAAATTGGGCCAAAGGCATATTTATATGGTGAGGGCATGCTTAAACTGGCAAAGGTAATTGATAAAACTGCTCTAAAATATGATGTGGATATCATTGTAACACCCCAATATACAGATATTAAATTGCTTGCGGATAATACTGAAAGGATAATGGTTTTTGCTCAGCATATGGATTACCTACCGATAGGCAGGGGGCTTGGTTCTGTATTGCCTGAGGCAGTAAAGGCAGCAGGTGCCGTTGGGGTTATGTTAAACCATGCAGAAAAAAAGATTTCAATGGATGCAATAAAAAAGACGATACAGCGTGCCGATGAGGTTGGTTTGGCGACAATTGTCTGCGCTGATACGGTGGAGGAGTTATCCGAAATTGCAAAGCTGTCTCCTAATTTGTTAGTGGCAGAACCTACTGAGCTTATTGGCAGTGGGCAGACAAGTGATGAAAATTACGTTAAGGCTACAATTGAAACGGTTCGTGCAATAAACCCTGATATTATGGTTTTACAAGGGGCCGGGATATCTAACGGAAGAGATGTTTATAATACAATAATGCAAGGTGCGCAAGCAACCGGTTGTACCAGCGGTATTATTAAAGCTGAAAACCCGGAAGAAATGGTTGAAGAAATGATTTATTACTTGCGAAAGGCTTGGGATACATTAAACAAATAAACGTGAGAGTACATTCAAATTGAGGAATAGGATAAATATTGTTGAAACTTTGGGATCGGTCAATATTGACAATAACATAGGAATATTATATAATATGGCAGTGTAGACATAATTATTTCAGCAAAAATATAAAATTCAGTATAGGAGGATATATTTATGGCTGTTAAAACGTGTCCCAAGTGTAATGAAGACAATTTATCGACTTCTGTGGTGTGTATTAGTTGCGGCTCATCGTTGGCAAAGAGTGGGGTTATGGGGGAAAATCACAGTGATGATTTGTTGATTAACCAACATAATTACAAAAAAACATCTCGGAAAAAATGGATAATAACGCTTTTGGTGCTTGCATTTCTGATATTTTTAGCATTGATGGTCATTAAACTAATAGCTTCATGATACAATGAAAAAATTTGGGCGGTATAGCACCGTTCAAATTTTTTTTAATACTAATTCGCATTAAATATATAATACTAATTCGCGTTAAATAGTATAACCATAATCGTGAATCTCCAATATTTGAAGAAATTCTACCTTGTTTATGGGGGTATAATAGCAACATGAACTTTTTTGAAAAGGTATACGAAACGGTTAAACAAATACCGCATGGTAAAGTGACAACTTATGGCAGAATAGCTGCTATATGTGGTTCCCCGCGTAGTAGCCGGCAAGTCGGTTGGGCATTACATGTCAACCCTAATCCGGCAGAAATTCCATGCCATAGAGTTGTTAACCGCTTCGGCTGTCTAAGTGATTCATTTGCTTTCGGTGGGAAAGATGCTCATAAAGGCCTATTAAACGCTGAAGGTATATATGTGGATGATGATTATAAAGTAGACTTAAATATTTATTTATGGCAACTATAATTGGGGTGTGAAAGTAATCCTACACTATAATTGGGGTGTGAAAGTAACACTCAATTGACAATACTAGTTGTTTGATATATACTTTTAGAATATTAAACGCTACAGGAAGGGGTTGGCCATATTGGATAAAGAAAGTGTTATTGCCAAAATTACGGAGGTAGGAATTGTTGCTGTTGTGCGGGCGGAAAATGCCGAAAAAGCAAAAAAAATTGTTGACGCATGCATCGCAGGCGGTGTTGCCGCGATAGAGATTACTTTTACAGTACCACGCGCACATACCGTAATTGAAGAAATTGCTAAATCATATAGACCGGACGATATTATATTAGGCGCAGGTACAGTTATGGACAGCGAAACCGCAAGGATTGCGCTGTTATCAGGTGCTCAATTTATTGTAAGCCCATATTTGAATATCGAAACGGTGTCATTATGCAATCGTTATCGAGTCGCATGCATGCCCGGTGCTATGACGATAAAAGAGGCTATAGAGGCTATTCAGGCAGGTGCAGATATAATAAAAATCTTCCCGGGAGAGTTGTTTGGCCCAAAAATTATAAAAGCTATTAAAGGCCCTATACCATATGCTAAAATGATGCCCACAGGCGGTGTGGATTTAGAAAATGTCGGACAGTGGATAAAAGCAGGCGCAGTAGCTGTCGGCGTTGGCGGTTCACTAACTGCGGGCGCAAAAACAGACGAGTATTATAAAATAACAGAAGCAGGCAAAGAATTTATAAAGAGGATCAAGGAGGCACGTGCAGAATGAAAGTTATTACATTTGGCGAAATTATGTTAAGGCTACAACCGCCGGGATATCAGCGGTTTATGCAAACGCAGAGCTTTGAGGCTACATTCGGTGGCGGAGAGGCAAATGTGGCGGTAAGCCTTGCAAATTATGGAATAGATGCACATTTTGTAACAAAGATGCCCAAAAATCCCATAGGGGACAAATGTATTGCAGAGTTGAGAAAATATAATGTAAAAACAGATTACATTTCCCGCGGGGGTGAGCGGCTCGGTATCTATTTTGTCGAAAAAGGAGCCTCACAACGGCCCTCACAAGTAGTATACGATAGGGCACATTCATCAATTTCGACAGCGCAACCGGCTGATTTTGATTGGGACGAAATTTTTGATGGCGCAGACTGGTTCCATTTTACAGGCATCACTCCTGCACTCGGTGACTTAGTGGCGGAAATTACTCTGACAGCCTGCCAAAAGGCAAAAGAAAAGGGTGTCAAGGTAAGTTGCGACCTTAATTACAGAAAAAAGCTATGGACAACTCAAAAAGCAAACAGTGTTATGTCCAAAATTATGCCTTTTGTTAATGTTGTTATTGCCAACGAAGAGGATGCAGAAAAGGTGTTTGAAATCAAGGCTTCAAATTCCAATATATCCGGTGGGCATCTTTCCGATGAGGGATACCATGAAGTATGCAAACAGTTAAAGGATAGGTTTGGTTTTGAAAAGGTTGCCATAACGCTGCGCGAGAGCATCTCTGCATCAACCAACAACTGGTCAGGTTTGCTTTATGACGGCGATAAATTTTACAAATCAGCAAAATATGAGATTACCATAGTCGACAGAGTCGGCGGCGGCGACAGCTTTGGCGGCGGATTAATATACAGCATGCTGAACGGTTATGATATGCAAGACACTATAGAATTTGCAGTTGCTGCTTCCTGCCTTAAACACTCGATTGAGGGTGATTTTAATCTTGTATCGGTTGACGAGGTCAAAAACCTTGCCAAAGGGGACGGCTCGGGAAGGGTACAGAGATAACACTAATCGATTTAGTATAATAAATAAAAACTCAAAGGAAAAGGCGGCTAATGCCGCCTTTTCCTTTGATACCATACTACCTTCGTCTTTGAGTAGCCTGCGCATTGCTTGTCATACTAATTCGCGTTAGAAAAATTTCATTAATTGCGAATTAGTAAATACTATTTTCCTATTAACGGCCGCTGATTGCGGCAGCTATTGACAAAAAAAGTTTGTCAATATTTTAAATAAGGAATAGTATCAGTTCTGTATGGTTCTGTTGTCGTTACTCACATCTCTATTGTTCTCGTTGTTTAGTGCAGAATTCTTGTTGTTGTTCTTATTATTTGCTTTGTTTTTCTTTTTACGCTGCTTATTAGTGTCAAATTGGTTTTCCTTTGCCATAAACACGCTCCTTATACTAATATTCAATAGGTAACATCCGAGATGTTAAATAATCGGATACTAGTATTATTAGCCAAAAAATCAAATACTATACCTGCCATTTTATTGACTCAATATTGTTTTGATGCAAAAAGTTATTAGTTTTGGAAAAATGTTTGCAACCGAAAAAACCACTGAAAGCTGAAAGCGGGCTCGGGTGTGGGGCGGTTAAAATGTAATGGTGTTTATTCGTTATCAATGATTGCTTTTGCTGTGCGGGCCGTCCCCAAAGCAAAAAAACAATCGGTTTTTCCCTTTCGTTTAAATGAGATATTACAGTGTCGGTAAAAGTTTCCCAACCCTTTTTGCTGTGTGAAAGTGCCGCACCATGACGTACCGTTAAAATAGCATTTAACAGTAACACCCCTTGCTTTGCCCAGCCGGAGAGGTCTCCCGTTTTTGGCATTTCAATTCCCAAATCGCTTTGAAGTTCTTTAAAGATATTAATTAAAGACGGGGGAGCAATTGTTCCTTTTTGCACCGAAAAAGCTAAACCGTGGGCTTGGTTTGGGTTGTGGTATGGATCTTGTCCCAAGATTACTGCTTTAACATCGTTGTATGAAGTAGTTCTTAGCGCATTGAAAATATTATGTGCTTTCGGGTAAATAATGTGCTCGGCATATTCTTTTTTTAGAAACTGCCGTAATTTTAAATAATATTCTTTATCAAACTCGTTTTTCAAAATGTAATCCCATTCATTGCCGAGACTCACCATATAAACCACCTCAATATTAAGGGCAAAGCCCGATATGTTCTAATTTAATATGCTTATAGTATCACAATAATAATCTATTGTAAACGAAAAAAGCCGATACTATCAGAAACAATGCACATTCCTATTGACATGCTTATTATTTATTGCTATACTAATTGGGTGTTAGAAAACATCTGAATAATTAGGCGAGCATGCTGGAATTGGCAGACAGGCACGTTTGAGGGGCGTGTGCTTATGGCGTATGGGTTCAAGTCCCATTGCTCGCACCATAAAAAAGCGTCAAAAAAGATATAATGCTTTTTTGATCAGTAAAATCAAGGGTTTGCGGGTTTTCCGCAGGCCCTTTTTCAAAAGGAAAATTAAAGATATATGTAAGCGTCAAATAGAAACGAACCTGCGATAAAAAACACCGCTTCAAAAGCGGCATTCGATTATCTGCAAAGTGTCTGCGCGGCTTCACTCCAAGGCAGGCAACTTTTTGCCGAGCGACCTTGCGG
>JAAZFB010000222.1 GCA_012511915.1 Clostridiaceae bacterium | reverse complement strand
GCGGAAACTGCTGCGATTAGGGCTAATGATGCTTCGGAGGATATTGCCGGCGCAGTTTTGGATTGCGTGGCGCGCACTGTTGGGAAGGTCATAGAGAATGCCAAAGAGAGATACGGTATAAGCAGGGTGATTGTAGTGGGTGGCGTTGGCGCTAATAAACAGGTGCGCCAATATGTTGGAAATTCGGCGGTGTTTGCAAGCACAAAGCTTAGCAGTGATAACGCAGTTGGTATTGCACTATTAGGGGGTATAGAATAATTGGTGTCATCCCGGATTATTCGACACCCTTTTTTGGATAAAATATTATAACCTTTGCAATAGAAGGATGGTGGTATATATATGGATATGGCTATTACGGTAACACAGCTTAACAGATACATTAAAACCCTTTTGGAAGGCAATCCACAGTTGTCATATGTTACTGTGTCGGGTGAATTGTCTAATTACAAACAGCATACATCCGGGCACTGCTATATGACGCTAAAGGACGAAACGTCCGCTATCAGGGCTGTTATGTTTAAAAGTGCGGCAGACAAATTGCGGTTTTTGCCGGAAAACGGTACAAAGGTAATTGCAAAAGGCAAAATATCCGTCTATGAGCGGGACGGTCAATATCAGCTTTACATAAGCTCGATGCAGCCGGATGGCGTTGGGGCGCTGTTTGTCGCTTTTGAACAGCTTAAAAAAAAGCTTGAGCAGCTGGGCTATTTCGAAGACGAAAATAAAAAACCCATACCGAAATTCCCGCATACTATCGGGGTGATAACTTCGCCTACCGGGGCTGCGGTGAGGGATATAGTCAATGTTGCCACACGAAGGTATCCGCTTGCTGAAATTGTGGTGTTTCCCGTTTTGGTACAAGGCGAGGGCGCGGCAAAACAAATTGCCGATGCGATAGATTATTTTAATACAAAAAATGCGGCAGATGTTTTAATTGTGGGTAGGGGCGGCGGCTCTATTGAGGAATTGTGGGCATTTAACGAAGAAGTTGTCGCACATTCGATATATCGTTCAAGCATACCGGTGATTTCCGCCGTTGGTCATGAAACGGATTTTACAATAGCCGATTTTGTCGCTGATTTACGTGCGCCTACCCCGTCAGCGGCTGCGGAACTTGCTGCTCCCTCAAAAGAAGAGCTGATGGAACTGCTTAGGCAGAATTATCGCAGAATGTATTATTCGCTTACCAAAACAATTCAAAATAGAAGAGAGATATTGGCAAGGTTTGCGATGCGAACCCCGATGGATACAATAGATCAGCTTAGGATATTAACTGACAACACCGTTAAGTATATGATAAACGCAACGACGGCGGTGTTGGATGCACGGTCGAAACGGTTAGCCGTTGCGGCATCTGCTTTGGGTGCGCTGTCTCCGTTGGGTGTGTTGGAGCGGGGATATAGTGTTGCTCAAAAGGATAAAAAGATAATCCGTTCGGTAAAACAGGTAACAACAGGGGATGAAATTTCCCTAAAACTGATCGATGGGGATGTTTTGTGTGAAGTAAAGAGCTAAAAATATTTTTCGTAACAGAAAGGTTAAGGTGGTTAGTTTGGCAGATATGACTTTTGAGAAATCTATTAAACAGCTTGAAGAGATCGTGAAAAAACTTGAGCTTGGTGATTTGTCTCTTGATGAGATGCTATCACTTTTTGAACAGGGCATTTCTTTATCAAAGACGTGTAATAAGATGTTAAACGAGGCAGAAAAGAAAGTGAATATACTAATAAAAAAGGATGATACTGTGCAAAAGCAAGAGTTTTCATCGTCGGAAGGGGAATAATTATTTTGGATTTTGCTCATGAGCTGTCGCAAAAAACTGATATCGTTAACAGATACCTTATGGAATTTGCACCGAAGCGTGATGAGGCTTGCGATAAGCTGTATGAGGCTATACACTATTCGCTAAGTGCGGGCGGTAAGAGGATACGCCCTATTCTTGCGCTTAGCGTTTGCCAAATGCTCGGTGGAGCAGAAGAAGAAGTAATGCCTTTTGCGTGTGCATTGGAATATGTTCATACATATTCGCTTATAGATGAAGTTATGCCGTGCACGGATAATGATGATTTACGAAGGGGACTCCACACCTGTCATATAAAATATAGTGAGGCATTTGCTTTGCTCGCGGGGGATGCTCTGCTAAATCATGCGTTTGAGGTAATTGCAAACGCCCATGCTGAATATGATGTTATAGTAAAGGCGTTGGGCATTATTTCAAAGGCAAGCGGCATTAGGGGTATGGCAGGCGGGCAGGCAATTGATTTAGAGGGCGCAAATACTGCTCAACAGCTTGTATGCCTGTATAATATGAAAACCGGCGCATTAATTACTGCGGCTGCCCAAATTGGTGTGTTGACAAGTGGGCAAAGTGATTGTAATATATTAGATGCAGCTACACGGTTTGCCGAAAACCTCGGTATTGCGTTCCAGATAAAGGATGACCTTTTGGATGTCGAGGGTGAAGAATCTCATATCGGCAAAAGGATAGGACACGATGCCGAGACCGGTAAAAAAACGTATGTTCATTTTTTCGGAGTGGACGGTGCCCGTGCTCACCTTAGGGAGTATACTGACGAAGCCATAAGCGCATTGGGCATATTTGGTGATAAGGCACAGTTCCTTCGCGCTTTTTCGGATTATTTGCTCAAAAGAGATAGCTAAAAAAGAGGTGTAGAATACGTTGAAATATTTTAATTTTTTGATATCCAACCAAATTATAAATATTACCGCCATTTCATGGTTCTTGACACAAGTGCTAAAGGTAATAATAGTAATGCTTACCGAAAAGAGGTTTGATTTATCACGCTTTTTTGGCGCCGGGGGGATGCCGAGTTCTCACTCTGCCACCGTTTGCACTTTGTCCGTGCTAATAGGCAGGATGTATGGCTTTTCCACACCCGAGTTTGCGATAGCTTTTGTTTTTTCTTTGATAATAATGTATGATGCAGCGGGTGTGAGGCGTGCCGCGGGTCAACAGGCATTTGTATTGAATAAGATGCTGGATAATTGGTATAATGCAGAACAAGAGTTTACTGAGATTGAACTTAAAGAACTTTTGGGTCATACTCCGCTACAAGTGGCAATCGGCGCAATTATTGGCATATTTATTGGCACCATAGCTATTATATAACTGCTTTACAACAATGTCATAATGTGATATTATATGATAGCGTGGTGCAGTATCCTAGTCAGATC
>JAAZFB010000221.1 GCA_012511915.1 Clostridiaceae bacterium | reverse complement strand
TTGGGCAAAGGTTCAGTAAGTCATAACAGCCGCAAATTCAAAGCTGAAAATATTGATGGCGAACGAACTTCACAAAATATTACTTACTGCAATGAGCTAATAAAAGAAGTATATCATAATCTTTTTGATGAGGCGCTGGAAAAATACAATGCAAAACAGAGTCGAGCTGACCGCCGAATTGATAACTATTATGAAAAAATCCGCACCGGCAAGCAGGAAAAATTGTTCCATGAGGTCATCCTGCAAATCGGAAACAAGGACAACATGGCAGCGGTTTCGGAAGATGGCCAGCTTGCCATTAAGGTGTTGGATGAGTATATGCGAGATTTTCAAAAGCGCAATCCCAATATGCGGGTATTCTCAGCACACCTTCACATGGATGAGGCCACGCCGCATCTGCATATAGATTTTGTACCATTTGCGACCAATAGCAAGCGAGGGTTGGACACACGTGTTTCTCTCAAACAGGCACTTGCCGAACAGGGATTTGCTGGCGGTGCTCGTGGCGATACCGAGTGGAGCCAGTGGGTACGTTCGGAGAAGGAACAGCTTTCCCAAGTTATGGAGCGGCACGACATCGAATGGGAGCAACTCGGCACTCATGATGAGCATTTAAGTGTTATGAATTTCAAAAAGGAAGAACGTGCAAAAGAGGTCAGGGATTTAGAAAAATCAATCTCCAAGCTACAAAAGAAGCAGGTTGATGTTCAGGTAGTCGAGCAGATTGATGTTAAAAACGTGCCTCTATCCTCGAAGGTCATGCTCGAAAAAGTGGATTACAATACGCTTGTCACAGCCGCAAAAAAATATGTAGTACAGGTGAAGCGCGAGAGCAAGTTGGAAAAGCTGCTGGCAGCGGCTGAAAAGACCATCGCCGGATTGAAGGCGCAGATTGTGGAACTTACGAATACGGTTGCATCGCTCACAAAACAGCTCGATAAATATCGTTCTGTTCGTGGGCAGCTTAGCACAGCACAATTGCAGGCTGAGAATGCGGAGTTTCGGAAACAAAATAGTTTTTTCAAATCTATTATAGAGCAGTATGGGCTGGGGCATCTGCTGGGTAGGAGAAAAGAACAGCAACAGACAAGAGATGTAAGATAAATAAGTTATATCAGGCCGCCAGACGAAATGTAAGGGTGGATAAAAATGTCCTTGCGTTTCGTCTGGCAAATCTCATTCAGTATGAGAAAAGAAAATCTAATGTAAACGAGAGATTATCTTGACTGCACTCAGTTAGTGTGATACAATATATTGGAAGTAAAATGCTTTTCTCTATGATGGAGGCACAATATGTCGGTGAGTTATGATAAGCTATGGAAATTGCTTATAGATAAAAAGATGAACCGCACAGATTTGAAAAATGCTGCGGGTATCAGCTTTAATGTTTTGGCTAAAATGAGCAAGGGTGAGACTGTTTCAATGGAGAGTATGATGAAGGTCTGTAAAGCACTTGATTGTGATATTTCCGATGTTATGATGCTTGAAGATAATTGATGGGGGAATTACTATGTGGCGGTGGGATCAAGGAAGGCTCCTATATTTCCAATTTGATGTTTTAAGAGACATCGCATCTGTCCTCATCAAGTTCGATGGTGTCCAAATTGAAGAGTGTGAGGCTGTATTCAGATCGGAGCTAATGTCAAAAACGGGAATGCCGTTTGCGCCAAATCACTATACTGTTTTACGTAATTATAAGCGTGTATTTGAGTGTGCTTTTTTAGCAACCGTGTCGAACGGAAAACTGCTGATATCTGATTTTTGTCGTGAGCTTGCCAAAGAAGATGGAGAGTTCAATAACGTAGATGATTTTCTATTAAGCTATATAAACCGTTTCCGATTTCCTTTCCCGGCATTTAATGCGTACAACGCCTCCGATGAACGCATTTATCCCTTTTGTGCCATAATAAAATTTTTGATTTCACTTTTCCAAAGAGGTATTCAAGCGAAGATATCATTGGATGATATTTTTGCACTAATAATTGCTAATAATTGTACTGGGTATGAGGACTTAACTTTTTATAACCAGTTAAAGCCTAAAGCTTATGCTGCAACTGATACTGAAAAACGGCAGCTACGAGAAATGGTTATTTTTTTAAGTCAATTAAGTGCATTGAAAGTATACGATGCATGTCTCTGGCTTGATATAACAAGTCAAAATGCGATTAATGAACTTTATGAAAAGTTTCTAACGCCTTTGGACAGGGACCCAAAAGAAAATCGTACGGAAGAGTTTATGTCGCTAACAAAGATTTCTAATGAAATTGTCCTGCCAACGATCGAAATATTTACTTCTGAATCTGCTGATATTGAGTTTATCGAAGGTAAGCGCAAGCGTTTAGAACATTTTCGGGTAGATCGAAGTCCTTTGCTTCGGAAATATTACCGCGAAGTTAATAGGCAACCTATATGTAGTATGTGTCAGATGGATGTATCTGAAAAGTATCCATGGACGGATTATATGCTGGATATTCATCACCTCTTGCCACTGGCCTCAAGCTTGGCTATTACAACAAGGGGCACGTCTTTGCAAGATATAGTTGGTTTGTGCCCTACTTGCCATAGGAGTATACATATCTATTATACAAAATGGCTGCGAGCTAACGGACAAGATGCCTTTCGTTCACGGACAGAAGCTAT
>JAAZFB010000220.1 GCA_012511915.1 Clostridiaceae bacterium | reverse complement strand
TGCGGAGTGATTTCTGATGTTACATTGTTTGGTTTTCAGGGTATATCCCGGTTGTTGATTCGGGTTTTGATTGAGATGAGCGCCTTTAGCTCAGCTGGTAGAGCAACTGACTCTTAATCAGTGGGTCCCGGGTTCGAATCCCTGAAGGCGCACCAAAATTTTTTTAATCCGAACAGGTAGCGGTCAGGATGGCCCGTTGGTCAAGCGGTTAAGACACCGGCCTCTCACGCCGGTAACAGGAGTTCGATTCTCCTACGGGTCACCATTTAGTTATTAGACACTAAACATTAGACACTAGTAGACGAGAGAAGCGGAGCATAATACAGGATTTAAGTTAATAAGGTGATGTAAGGAAACTTTGTCACTTTTATAGTTGGTGTTAATTACGGTGAGGGTCCACCCGTTCCCATTCCGAACACGGAAGTTAAGCTCACTTGTGCCGAAGATACTTGGCTGGCGACGGCCCGGGAAAATAGGTATTCGCCAACATTAAAAAAACAGCCCAACAGGGCTGTTTTTTTAATGTGTTTTCGATTTCATTTTAGGGGACACCCAAACTATTGACAAAGAACCGGGAATTTTATATGCTATAATGAATGAAACGTTGTTAAGTTTTTTATTGCAATACAAGTAAAAATCAATTTAAAGGGGAAGTCGAAGAATGTTTAAAAAACTCCGGATAATCCTGATTGCACCCGCACTGCTACTTATACTGACAGTTTCAGCTTTCGCAAGTGAATTTACCGATGTGCCCGATAGCCATTGGGCAAAAGCAGAGATTAGTGATTTTAGCCTTAAGGGGATAATTGGTGGCGACGGAAATGGTACATTTGCTCCGAACGAAGTTGTAACTCGGGAACAGTTCGCGAAAATGTTTACATTAACCTTCAACATGCCGTTTAGGGGTAATAATCAACAAAGCTTTAATGATGTTTCCGTTGACAGGTGGTCGTATAAATATATTGAAGCATGTAAAGCGGTTTTAAATTCATATCCCGATTCATCCGGCGCCGAATCGTCGTTTAAACCTCAGGATTACGCAACGCGGGAGGATATAGCCGTCTCGCTGGTAAAAATTCTGGGATTTAGCGAAAATGATGCGGCGGATTCTGACACCGCGGTTAAAAAGTTTAGTGATAACAAAAGCATTTCGCAGTCTCTTTTGCCTTATATATGTATAGCTACTGAAAACGCGCTGATTAAGGGTTATGCAAACGGTACCTTTGCTCCCCAAAAAGGGGTAACACGCGCCGAAGCTGTTGTTTTATTGTATCGCGCAAAACAGGCTCAAATTAATACAATTATTGCAACTGTTGGCGGTGTGGAAATTAGCCTCGAAGAATTCTCGAACGCTGTTAAGCAAAGCTTTGATTATTTTAAGAGCATGGATTTTGATATGAGCGAAATGCTCTTTGATAAGGTTGACGGAGATAAAACAGCTTCTGATATTCTTAAGGATGAAGCGATGAGATCCTTTACCTTGTTTGCGGCATTAGATAAGGTTGCTAATGATAATAACATAATCCTTACAGATGAAGATGAAAAAATAATTGCAGATAAAAGGATTAAAGATATAGATTCTTCCGGCGGCTACTCGGAATTCTTAAATAATTTGAGGTTTACAGGAGTTTCCGAGGGATATTATAATTATGTAAATAGATATAGCATGTTATATACAAAAATCAATGAAAGTCTTTTTAAAATAGGCAAGCCGTTGGCACCGTCAGAGGAGTCGGTTATTTCTTCTATACTTAATGATTATGTTCGCGTAAAGCATATTTTAATTCAAGCGACCGAAGAAAATACAAACGAAAAACTAAAAATAGCTCAAGATGTTTTAGAGCGCGTTAAGGCCGGGGAGAATTTTGATTCGCTTATAGACG
The DNA here is from genome assembly GCA_012511915.1 of Clostridiaceae bacterium. Classification (GTDB taxonomy): domain Bacteria; phylum Bacillota; class Clostridia; order Monoglobales; family Firm-18; genus JAAZFB01. The sequence continues at coordinate 430 of JAAZFB010000220.1, read as the reverse complement.
AGTTCAACGAGGACCCTGGTATGGATACCGAAACAAACGGGTATGTGTTTACAGAAGGAAAAATGGCAAAAGAATTTGAGGATGCTTCCTTTGCACTTGAAGAAAATCAGACAAGCGAAATAGTAAAAACAAATTACGGATTTCATATTATTAATAGATTAGAGCTGACAAAAGAATTTATTGAGGAAAATATTGAACAATACAGCGAAGAATTTTGTCAAAGCGCATTACAAGAAAAGCTTCAGGAAACCGAGCAAGATATTGAGGTAATATATACCGAAAGATTTTCGAGACTAAATTTAGCGCCGATTCTTGGTGTTAAAGGGTAAAATGTCCGAAATAAATGTTACAAATTTAGGGCTGTTTCATGTTTTGAAACAGCCCTAAAATAATGTATTCAGCTTAGCGCCTGATTGATATCCTCTATAAT
>JAAZFB010000219.1 GCA_012511915.1 Clostridiaceae bacterium | reverse complement strand
GCTTTATCCTGCTTTGCAGTTACTACAAAAGGTGATGAGCAAGTTGCAGCAATATCGATACATCATCCCTTCAATAAATAGTTAAGCCTAAATTTAAATTCATTATAACAGATAATTGTTAATAAATCTACAAGATTGTTAAATTTTAAACATAAATTTTAACCAAAAAAACCGATAATACTTTGTGGTTTGTTGTTAATTACATCAATAAATTTGTTTCGTTCGGAAATAATGCCAAGGCTATGTGCATCAGAATTAGAAATTATATTATAGTTTCTAAGATATGGGTTTTGTGATAAATAATCAGTTAAACAAATGTTACCACTTACCTCTACCGTGGTAACATTTAACTCGGGCGGAATAAAACCAAGATTTGATATAAGGCTGTTTGAACGCCTATTTATATGAGCGGGTATTGCTATGCCCCCTACACTTTTGGTAAGCGAAAATAACTTTTGAACAGAAATCTTTGTTGCCCTCAGCAGTAGTTTACTTTCTTCTTCAATTATATTATCGTTTTCATCCAATACAAACTGTTCGCCAAATATATCCGGGTTATTTTCTATAAATGGCATATTATCATCAACTATCTGCCAAACAGAGTATGCTGACCGCATCGATGGAAAAAGCGTAATTATATGCACTTCCTCTGCTGTTTCAACTTCCATGCCGGGGATAACGGTAATCCCTTGCTTTTTTGCGGCAACACTAACTGCCTCAACATTTTTAATAGAATTATGGTCGGTAACCGCAATAATATCCAATCCTTTAAGATGCGCCATATTCACAATGTTGTTAGGTGTCATTTCGTCATCTGCGCATGGGGATAGGGCAGTATGAATATGCAAGTCATAATACATTTTCATAATAAATCATTTAACATACGGCAAAGTGTAAAGCTATCCAAAGCAGAGCTTAACAATATAACGCCTTTTTCGTTTGCCTTGTCAACAGTGTGCTGTTCTATCTGTATTTTCTCCGGTATTATTACACAGGCAACATCTGTCAATGCCGCAACAGCCACAACATTAACATTGGTTTGTACCGTTATCCATATATTGCCGGGCTTTGCTTTAGCCATTACATGGCTTAATAAATCGCAAATGTAGCAGCCGGTTATTTCACTATCAACATATTCCTCTGTTGTAACAACATTCAGCTTTAATTTTTCTTTTAATTCAGACGTTTTCATATATCTTTATAAACCCATCCTTTTTTATTTATTACCCTGCCCATACCTCTTTCCCTCTAATTCTGCCATTTCTGTAGCAAGTTTCTTTACCCGTTCCCTAAGCTTAAAAACACAGTCAGTTTCAACAGCAAAGCCCCTAACTATATCCTCTGCAAGTGCTTTACATGAAGGCGCACCACATGAACCGCAGTCAAGTTGGGGTAAACCTTCGAAAATTTCCTCCATTTTTTCAAGCTTAACCATAGCCTGCTGCAAGTCATCGTCAAGTTTCATTACCGATTCGTATTCAAGCGGCACTTTCCACCGCGCGGCATTATTAATATATTCATCCCAAGAAAAAGTTGAAGGTGAAAGCGTTGTATTATCTAAAATAGTAGACATTCTTGTTTTTGCAACAAAGGGATTCTCAACAGTTAAAGGGCCACCAATACAACCGCCGACACAGGCAGATGCCTCAACAAAATCAATACTATCGAGCTTTTCTTTTTCAACCTCTTCTAATACTTTTATTACATTCCAAATCCCATCAACAGCAATATGACGCTCGTTTTTTAAAGCGGAACTCTCCCCGCCGTTATTTGCCCACGCTATCCCTTCTATTCCGGCAGTTGCAAGTTTTTGTGGGTTAACAGTTTTATTTACAATAGGTAACAACTTCAGATATAAATCTTTCATCGAAATGCACCCGTCGACCAATGAGCTTTCTATGCCAAGCGGAGAATAGGAACATGTAACCTTTGCCGCACAAGGTGTGATAAAAAATGCGCCTATGTCGTTGGGATTGTAACCCTTATCCGCTATTGCCTTTTCTTTTACCAACATTGCACCAAGCTCAATGGGGGCCAAAATAGGCACTACATTTGGCAACAGGTTTGGAAAACGCAAACGGATAAGCCTTACAACGGCAGGGCATGCTGAGCTTATCAATGGTTTTGGGTATTTTTCATTTTTTATAAAATCTTTAGTAGTCTCAGATATTAATTCTGCCGCCCTGGCAACCTCAAATACTTCGTCAAATCCTAATTTTAAAATGCCGGTTAAAACCGCATTTATATCCGGTTTGCTTTTAAACTGTACATACAATGACGGCGCAACAAGGGCAATTTTATATTTATAATCAAATATTCTGTCAAAATCATCGGTAATTGCCTTTTTCGCATGGTATGGACACACCTTAATGCATTCACCACAGTCAATACATCGTTCTTTAATAATTTTAGCCTTGCCGTCCCTTACGCGTATTGCCTCGGTTGGGCAATGCCGAATGCAAGTTGTACAACCTTTACACTTACTTGTATCTAAAGTAACAGAATGAAAATACTGTTCCTGTTTCATGCTAACGCCCCCTTATAGTAGATGAAATCAATTATCGTTGCGGTTATATATTGTCATTTCAACAGTAGTGCCTTTTCCGATACTCGATTTTATGTTAAAATCATCTGAATAACTCTTAATATTTGGTAAACCCATTCCCGCGCCAAAGCCCATTTCACGGATTTCATTCGTTGCAGTTGTATACCCTTTTTGCATTGCAAGGTCTATATCCGGTATGCCGGGGCCATGGTCTGTAATGCCTATCCATATTTTATCCGGTGCAATTATTGCATCTGCAAACCCGCCGCCACCGTGAATAACACAGTTTATCTCTGCCTCATACATTGAAATGGCAACTCGCCTTATCGTGTTAGGGTCGACTCCAAGCTGGCTAAGCACCTTTTTTATCGAACTTGAGGCATCCCCCGCCGCAGAAAAATCCTTGCCGTCTATTTCATAATGAAGGGTAATGCTATCGGGCATATCGTTTATGCCTCCTCACACATCAAACCTGCTTTATACAGTATCCCACAGGCAATGAACATCGGTAACTTCGTTTGTAAAATCAACATTCCCCGTTCTTTTGCAAAATCAATAATCGTTTGTTCGGGTGATTTTCCTCTGACAAAGCAAATTGCCTTTATATCTTTCATTTCAGCAGTGCGAACAACCTGGATATTTTCAAGCCCCGTCAAAAGAAGCTCTTCCTCTTTTGCAAATGCTAAGACATCACTCATAAGGTCGCTACCGCAAGCAGAACTGATAAACACCTTGTCAATGACATCAGGGCTGTTGTTCGTTAGAACTTGGGCATCAATCAACTCTATTACTGTTGTAAGTTTCATAATTATGACCATTAGCCTTTCCGGCTCACAAAATTTAATTAATACCCGTTTTACGCACTTACCGTGAGCCAGATAAGGCGTGAAGATGGTCATGCGCCAAAATGCGGGCGCCATGGCGCCTTCATTACGCATTTTGTGTGCATCCGCCGGAGGCGTTTAACAACAGGGGCAAACCGCCAATCGGTTTGCAACACACCGTTTCAATAAATGCACTGGTTATAAAGCAAAAGGCTTTATTTCTTTGTTTGCACTTATTATAACATAAATTAATAAGTACGACAATATTCAAAATAAAGTTTAACTGTTGAAAACAACTTGTCTTTCTGATATAATTCTGTTAATAATTCAACTATTTGTAAGCTGAAATGAGTGATGATATGTCGTACGGCTTGATTTCATCTGAAGGCAATGTTATACCGCTTAAAAAAATAGTTTGCCAAACAGATGTTAGCGAAAATTTTGCGTTGCACACATTAACGCAAAAATACCATAACGAAACAAACTCACCTCTGTCAATCCGATATATTTTCCCTGTCCCCTCCGGCGGTGTAGTTATTGATTTCTCCGCCGTTATTGGCGGCAAAAAGATTGTATCAGAAATGACAGACAAACATACTGCACAAAAAATTGCCTCAAGCGAAAAAAACTGTGCAACCCTTTCCAAGCATTCTTCGGGTTTGCTTGAGGTCAGCCTTGGCTGCGTTGCCTCCGCTGCGGATATTACAATTATAATAAAATATCTTACCAATGTACACATGGAGGATAATCGCTTGCGCATTATTATCCCAACCGTAATCGCACCACGTTATGTAACGTACGGAAAGCAATATATCATCGAGAGCGCGATAGAAAAACCAGGTTATGATATTAGCTTGAATATGACTTACAAAGGTAAAAACATAGCAAACATATCCTCCCCGTCTCACGATATATCCTACGAAATAGACTCATACGGGGCAAATATAACTTTCACACACCAACAACAGGCTAACAAGGATATAATTATAGATATCGCATTGCACGGGAAAAACCGTCCGACCATGTACCACTATGCAGAT
>JAAZFB010000218.1 GCA_012511915.1 Clostridiaceae bacterium | reverse complement strand
TGATTTTCCACTGAGCATCGTTATGGAACCGTTTTGAATGCAAAAAGCATTCAAAAGAACCCATGCCTTGCTCAGCAAAAAATCATCTCTCAAATATAACACTATATTTGATTGAATTTAGTATTAGTATTGAAAAAATTAGTGTTATCATGATGATGTTGAACAGATTATTCAACACCATCATAGTATAAATATATCAAAAAAGAATGAGGCGAAAAAAATGAATGTCAGCGAAAAAGGATTTTTTGTTTTTGCCATTGCGGTATCTTTGATATCTTTTGTGGTAGCATACTATTTCTACCGCTGGGTTAATGCACAAAAATCCGAAAACAAGAAAATTGCCGAAATAGGCGAATTTATCAAAAAAGGTTCCAACACTTTTTTAAAGAGAGAGTACCTTGTTCTCACTCGTTTTGTAGGCATTATAGCTTTGCTTATGCTTGTATTCCTCCCCAAGCCGATTTGGTCGGGGTCCCCAAGCGATAATATCTGGATGGTAATATCATATATTTTGGGAACAACGCTTTCGGCCATTGCAGGCAAAGTCGGAATTCAGGTTGCAACAATAGCTAATGTAAAATCGGCAGAGGCAGCCACAAAGGGAATTAAAAAATCCTTTCTTGTAGGCTTTAGGGGCGGTGCGGTAATGGGTATGGCTGTCGTCGGTACGAGTCTTTTAGGTATTACCATAATATATGCACTAACACACCAGGCAAGTGCAGTTTTGGGCTTCAGCTTCGGGGCAAGCTCTTTAGCACTTTTTGCAAAAGCGGGCGGCGGAATATTCACCAAGACTGCTGATGTGAGTGCCGACTTAGTCGGCAAGGTTGAGCTTGGCATACCGGAGGATGATCCCCGAAATCCGGCTGTTATTGCTGATAATGTCGGCGATAATGTCGGCGATGTTGCCGGAATGGGCGCGGATTTATTTGATTCAAATGTTGCAGCAATGTCAGCTGCCCTTGTAATCGCAATGGCTCTTGATAAAACCATCGGAAACTCCCTTAACATTGCGATGATATTCTGTTATGCCGCTATAGGTCTTTTATGCTCCGCTATCGGCGTAATTGCGGCTCGAATGGGTAAAAGAGGTGACCCAACCAAAGCACTAAACACCAGTACTTATTTTACAACCGCATTATTTGCCGCATTTACCGCAGTGGCAACATGGCTTTTTGGTTTTGAATGGCGTATTTGGGGTGCGACAGCAATCGGTCTTTTTGTAGGTGTTATTATCGGTATATCAAGTGATATCTTTACAAATGACAACAAAAAGCCTGTTCAACTTGTCGCTAAGGCATCAAAGTCAGGTCCCGCCTTTACGATATTATCCGGTATATCATATGGATTTGTAAGCGTACTGCCATCAATGGTAGGTATTGCACTATCGGCATTGCTTGCATACAAAATCTGCGCACCGATTGGCGACGGGTATGCAATGTTCGGTATTGCAATGTCGGCAATGGGAATGCTTTCGATTGTGGGCATGATTATTTCTAACGATGCCTACGGCCCGATAGTTGACAATGCAAGGGGTCTTGCGGAAATGGGCGACCTTGGAGAAGAAGTTTTATCGATAACAGATGAGTTGGACAGCGCGGGGAATACCGTTAAGGCTGTAACAAAGGGATTTGCCATAGGCGCCGCGGGGCTAACTATTATCGCTCTGCTGGGTGCATTTATGAGCGAGGTAAATATTGCTGCTGTTGAGGCAGGACTTGAGCAGATCAAAGGCTTTGACATTATAAATCCCCTTGTATTCTTCGGACTCATGATAGGTGCGGCAATACCCGCTTTGTTCTCTGCAATGCTTATGCTCGGCGTTGACAGAAACGCACAGAGAATGATTCAAGAAACCCACAGGCAGTTCAAAGAAATAGTAGGGCTCAAAGAGGGAAAAGAAGGCGTTGTGCCCGAATATGATAAATGTATCGACATTGCAACAACCGGTGCTTTAAAAGAGCTTATCCCGGCTGGTCTTATGTCGATTATCGCAACGCTTATAGTTGGCTTTGTCGGCGGAGTTCAGGCAATCGGCGGATTTTTGACAGGCAACATCGTAAGTGGACTTTTGCTTGCTTTGTTTATGTCAAATTCGGGGGGACTTTGGGACAATGCGAAAAAATTTATTGAAGCCGGCAACGAAGGCGGTAAAGGCTCAGATACCCATAAGGCAGCGGTTGTTGGTGATACCGTGGGTGATCCTTTTAAGGATACCGCAGGTCCCTCCATCAACACACAAGTTACCGTTGTATCACTGGTATCATCAATTATGGCAGCACTGTTTCTAACATACAATTTGTTTGGTTGATACTAATACTAAACACTAATAAAAACATATTCCATTAATTAAAGTCAAAAAAACAAAAGGCTGTAGCAAAATGATATTAAAATCAGATTGTTACAGCCTTTATTTTATACTATTCCTCATTTAAAATATTGACAAACTTTTTTGTCAATAACGGCCGCAATCAGCGGCCGTTATACTGTTCCTAAATTAAATTATTGATTTAATTTAGGAACAATTCAATACTATTCCCATTAGACAGGAACGCGACAACCTTTGAAATTGAACAGGCGGCAATCCGAAACGGTATGAAAAAAATACACCAGGACGGAATTGACAAAGCGCTTGGCGGTCTGACTACACTTGATGAAATTCATCGTGTAGTATTTTTTGAAAATTTGTGAAAAGTATTTGTTAAAATAGCAGGTATATATTACGAGAAAAGGTTTACACTAAAATATAGTGGCAGATTTCTCAAAAAGCATTGACAAATATATTTTTTGTGTGTATAATGATATTAGCAACTGAATTTTAGTTGCAAAGAGGGGCGGCAGATGACAAAATGGGTAAAAAAGAAAAGCTGACGAAACGGTTAAAACAAATACCCAAGGATTTCACCTTTGAGGAAATGCAAACGCTTTTACTGATGCTTGGGTTCTGCTTATCTAATAAAGGGAAAACAAGCGGTTCACGTGTGAAGTTTATTAAGGATGAAATAATTATTATTCTTCACAAGCCACATCCGCGAAAGGAACTGCTTGAATATCAAATTAAACAGGTATTGGAAGTATTATCTGAGGAGGAGCTTATATGAATAACATAATGGAATACAAGGGCTACAACGGGACGGTTGAATATTCACAAACGGACAATATACTTTTCGGCAAGGTACTTGGAGTACGAAGCTTAATATCCTATGAAGGTCAGAGTGTTACGGAGCTAAAGCAGGATTTTGAGGACGCTGTTGACGATTACCTTGAAATGTGTGAATCGGAGGGCGTTGAGCCTGAAAAAACCTACAAGGGCTGCTTTAATGTCAGAATTGATCCGCAGCTTCATAAGGAGGCGTGCATACTTGCGCAGGCGGAACATATTTCGTTAAATCAGTTTATTGAATTATCCGTAAAGGATAAAATCATGTCAGCAAACAGATAGAAAAATTAAATAACGAATTAAGGGCATCGGGCATAAAAGCTTTGATGTCCTTTTTCTATGTTGAAAAAAATGAGGTGAAAAGCAGTATGGATATATTGGTAAAAAACAATATTATTAAAAAGAATAAAATCATTGTTGATATCGGCAGTAAATTTACGAAGGTTTTAGAGGTAAACTATAAGGAGCCGGAGAAAAAAGAGGACGAACCTGTAATTGACGATGTTCTGCCCCCGCTTGATGATTTTTTCGGAGAACTGATACCG
>JAAZFB010000022.1 GCA_012511915.1 Clostridiaceae bacterium | reverse complement strand
GACAATCTGATGAACGCAGTATAACAATTAGAGGATACGCTGGACATGCTACTTTTGTAACTACATTATTAGCAATAAGTATTATGTCCCTTATATTCATGTTTTTAGATTATACCTTGCCACTTATAATTGGAGCAGGACTACTCTTGATTCATATTGTTAGCTTTTTAATTTTCTCCAGACATTATGGGAAGAAACTGTAAGATTTAGAGTGTATATTAATGAAAAAACCGAATAATAAAACCAAGAGAGCGACTATTTCACGATAGCCGCTCTTTTTTGCAGATGAAAACAATTTGATTGATAACCGGATTGTTGCAAATCTTGAAAATGTGTTTGTAACATGGAATGATAATTTGCTTATTTAAGAAACGGAGGTTTACATGAATCATTCTTCTATGAAGTATAAAGTCATAACTTCTTTTAAAGGAACCCCTACTTTAAAACTTTTGTACGGCTATATGCTTGATTTGAATGTGGAGGAAGCCATTCTTTCCTTCAATAAAATATCCCGTGATTTAAAGCTATCCAGACGTGCGGTAATTGATAATATCAATAAGCTATGCAAGATGGGAGTAATCAAAAAAATACCACGGACAGGCGAGGACGGAGGGTGTTTGGCGAATAAGTATAAGCTGATGTAATCGGTTTTTGGAGGTGAAAATAATTTGGTTGAAAATGGAGGTGGGCTATGTTATACTAAAGTAAATTAAAGGATTTATGTGTAGGGAGATTTCTATGAATATTACTTACAAAAGTATAATTACACTCATTACTGTATCTTTCTTATTTGGCATGGTTGCTTTTGGAGCTGATAATGAATACCGTTTTACGCATAATGATCACGATACTCTTATTATCGGCGAAATCACAGAAATTGATGGTAAAATTGTTGTTATCCGTGCATCCGATTACATTGTCAGCTCGAAAGACCTTAATGTCAGCGCCAAAAAGAAACAGCTTCGACCGGAAACCGTAAAGGTAGAGGGTTTACTTGAATATGCTAATATAAAGAATGCCGAAACCGGAGATTATGTAATTGTTAGCCTCAATAAATCCGGAAATAAGTATGTTGTGGCTAATGGCGCGTTCCCCGTGGATTCACTTGACTATAAAACATTAAAAGTGACGGCATACAGTGAGGCAACATCAGCTATGCTTAGCGATTTTGTAAACAGTGGAGGTACTTATACAGAATTTGCTTTTTCGTCCGGCACAGTAACCAGACAATATGATGGAGTTGATACGGTCATATACCAAAACGAACAACCATCTGAAAAAACCAATACATCAATAACCGACCAAGTACAACAAACTGAAAGCAATAACACAAAAGATTCCCAAGGTTATCAATACTATATCATCTATGGTGCTGGTGGAGTCTTAGTCCTGTTAGCAATTGTGTCTATTGTTAGAAAAAACAAAAGATAATATAGTTTTCAATACAAAAACTAAATACTAAAACCAAGAGAGCGACTATTTCACGATAGCCGCTTTTTTCTATTGGAGGTGAAAATAATTTGAGTGATAACTGGATTGTTGCAAATCTTGAAAATGCGTTTGCAACATGGAATGATAAAATGGCAGAAGTCTGGAGCCTTGTCACCACTTCGCCGCAGGATTTTAAGGGCGGAGCCATCTGGAGTATTGTGACGGGGATTAACGGCACATTGCAAGCTGTTGGGTATGGCTTGCTTGTACTATTTTTTGCAATGAGCATCTTTAAATCAACCGCCAACTTTCGGGATTTTCAAAGACCCGAATATGCACTAAAGCACTTTATCCGATTTGTTGCCGCAAAACTGGCAATTACTTATGCAATGGACTTAATGACCACCACTTACACCATATTTGGCGGCATTGCGGCGCAAGTTGCAGGTGGTCTTGGAGGAATAAGCGGAGCGGCGGTTACCCTTCCCACCGCCATTGCGACAGCGGTTGATGATACAGGATTTTGGGCAAGTATCCCTTTATGGCTTGTCACCATTTTAGGTAGTCTGTTTATAACCATCATGGCATTTATTATGATTATGACGGTGTACGGGCGATTTTTCCGTATTTATATGTACACTGCTCTTGCCCCTGTCCCCCTCTCCTCTTTTGCCGGGGAGGGGACTTCCCAAATGGGGAAAACCTTTGTAAAATCCTATGTGGGTGTGTGTATGGAAGGGGCTGTTATTGTGCTTGCCTGCATTATCTTTTCAGCCTTTGCATCGGCAAGTACGCCAACTCTTGATACTGATATTACCACCGTTACGATGATCTGGAAGTATATCGGAGAAGTAATTTTTAATATGTTGGTGCTTGTGGGACTCATTAAAGGTGCGGATAGGCTTGTTAAGGAAATGCTTGGCACATAAGGAGGGAAGCAATATGGAAATAAGAATTAACAAAGAAATTAAAGATTATCATGAAAGCCTGTTTTTCGGACTGTCCTTCCGGCAGTTTTTATGTTCCGCCGCCGCTTTAGCTATGGCTGTGGGGGTTTATTTCGGATTTAGGAACATTGTCGGCAAGGAAACGGTATCATGGCTTTGTATTGTCTGTGCCGCTCCCATTGCGGCGGCAGGGTTTTTTCAGTACCACGGTATGAATTTTGAGGAATTTATTGTAGCATATATAAAAAGTGAATTCCTCTATGCGGGCATACGGGTATTTCAGTCAGAAAATATATTATACAACATTTATAAGGAGGTATTAGCTGATGCTGCTAAGCAAGAAAAAAAGAAAGATAACCATACCAAAAAGCGTTCAACATTCCATTCCAATAAACCGCATTTTTAAGGACGGTATTATACAGTGCGGCAGGCGGTATTCAAAGACATGGCGGTTTTCTGATATAAATTACTCTGTTGCTTCGGAT
>JAAZFB010000021.1 GCA_012511915.1 Clostridiaceae bacterium | reverse complement strand
TCATTTGACAGCAATATATTTGGTGAAGCAGATGAGCTTGGCGTGTTCATTTGGGATATGGACACACTTTACCCTTACTTTGGTGATAAGTTCAGTTTAAAATGATCGAGCAGTATATTGAAATGTATCTTATAACAGGGTAAATTGAATGAGAGGATATATTTATGAAAAAAAGAAGTTTTATAACCATAGCAGGAGCCTTGGCTCTTGCTATGGTGCTGAACATTACATCAGTGATCAGCACAGTGGTATTTGCATATAATACACCGTCGGTAACACCGCCTGCAACGCACCCGCGTGTGCTTTTTACATCAAGTGACATTCCGGCAATAAATGCATTTTTGAACGGAAGCGATAGTGAAAACAGCGCCGCGCGTTTATGGTTCAGACGATATGTCACAAACCGAGAAGGTTTTGATAACGGCGGAGGCGACGTGAGCGATTCTGCAAACGGCTGGAATCAAAGAATGTTAGGTAACATTGAGGCAAAAGCGCTTGCATATGTATTGGGCAGGGATGTTACCGGAAGCTCTGTACCGAATGTAACCGGCTACGAAGAAACTACTTCAGCCAAAGCAGGAGAATTGGCAGTAGACTATTTGCTTACCTATCTTAATACTATGGATCTGTCAAAAGTAACGAGTAATCCGGCACGTGTTGCCGGAGAAATTATGTATGTTGCGGCAGAAGTTTATGACTGGTGCTACGGTCTTTTAACAACAGAGCAAAAAAACACCATAAGAACAAAAATTGCGTCCTTGGGAAGTTATTTGGAAATGGGCTGGCCTCCTATAGGGCAAAAAGCAACGGTAGGTCACGGCGCCGAGGCACAGCTCCTTCGTGACGCGCTTTCCGTTGCTATTGCAGTATATGATGAAGATCCAAGCCTTTGGAATACTATAGGCGGAAGATTTTATGATGAATATGTTCCGGTGCGTAATACTTTTTTGCCGGCAGGGTATAATCTGCAGGGAAGTGAATACGGAAATTACCGTTATCAGTGGGATGCATGGGCATATTATCTGATAACCGGAATGGGCGCCGCATCACCGTACAGTGCGGAAGCAACACAAGGTCTTAAGGATGGCGGATACCAAGTAATTTACGGCAGACGTCCGGACGGGCAATTTTTCCGTGACGGCGATAATCCTATCACTGCCACTGAACTTTTTGAAACATGGGATAAATTTAACGTTTCAATGCTAAGCTATTTGGCAGGGGGCAATCCGTATATCAAGGATGAGTATCTCAATACAAGACCGGTACAAAACTTTTATGAATATTCTGCTATGATGCGGATTATATTGGCAGCAAAATACGATTACGGCAGTAATTCTGTAACGGCAAAATCAAAGGCTAATTTGCCGCTGACACACTATTTTGGTGATAAAGCCGGAATTATGATAGCAAGGACTAACTGGAGCGAAGGCGCTAATTCAAATGCAGCGGCAGCATTTATGAGAGTCGGTAACACTTTGCAGGGCAACCACGAATTTTTAAATGCAGGTACGTTCCAGCTATACTATAAGGGTATATTAGCAAGCTCATCAGGTATTTATCAAGGCGCAAATCCGGCAAACACCGGAACGGGAGCAAGCGGATACGAGTCATATCACAGAACTAGATATGCTATGCAGACGGTTGCGTCTAACGGGTTACTTATAGATAACAAAAACCAAACAGACTTCTTCGGCACTAACAACGAGCCGACAACGGTCAGTAGAATGAAGACGGTTGCAGAGGTTGTAAGCTATGATGTAGACCAGACAAATCCTGAAAAACCGAGTTATTCGTATATCAAGGGTGACATTTCAGATGCTTACAGTAATACAAGCAACTATAAGCGTTCAATGATGTTCCTTAACTTGAATAGGGATGATGTTCCTGCAGCAATGCTGGTATATGACTATGTTGATTCACCATATACAAAAAGATGGCTTTTGCACGGTCAGCAGCAACCTACAACAGAGCTTGTAGGTACCAGAGGAAAAACGACATTTATAAACACAAACTCCGATTCGAGCGGAAGCTATAACGGTAAGATGGTAGTTGATACTCTTCTCCCGACATCACCGTATATTACAATAGTCGGTGGCGAGGGTAACTATTCAAAGGCTGCAGACGGTACAAATTATGAGGCAACCGAGAAAGACAGTGTTGTAGATGAGGGTAATACCTATCGTATGGAAATTTCATCATCGGGCAGTCAATTCTTAAATGTTATGCAGGTAAGTGACGCGGATAAGAGCAATTACTTAGATGTTACAAGAATTGGCGGCGATTATGTAGCCGGTGCGGTAATTTCCGACAGAGTTGTTACATTTAACAAAAATGGCAACATTTTCACAGGTACATTTAATTTTTCTGCACCTGAAGGCACATATGAATATACAATCTGTGATGTAAAGCGCGGTGCATGGAAGGTTAGTACGGACAGCAGCTTCTCATCATATGACATTATAGGAACCTCAGATGCTGAAGACAGTAATGTACTTCATTTCACAAAGACATTGGAAAATGCTTCTACGCTTTATTTTGCATTGGTTAATGCCGGCGGCGGCTTCAGTGGTTCGGGAATTACACCTGCACAAAGAAGCTTAGGTACTCCCACTCAATACGATTTCTGTGACCTTTATAATGGTTCGGAAAAGGTTGAGACCAATAATATCCCATTATTTGACGAAAACGGTTATCCGCTTGTTGCGGCATCGGATTTAGCAAATATTTTAGGCGCTTCTATAAGCGTTTCGGGAGATACAGTGACCTTTACAAAGAGCGGCAAGACAGCTTCCTTTACTGTTGGCGTTGCCTCCATTACAAAAGGCTCTACAGTAATCGACGCAACAAATGAAGCTACCCCGATAAGACTTAACGGTGAGATTTATGTTTCGCCAACAACTGTTTCGGCTTATTATTTAGCAGGCTGTACTACAGGCAGTGATTACATTAGAATAAGTCCGGATGCTTTAAAGGTTACTGTCGTTTTGAATGAAGCGTTTGAATCAGCGGTTGCGGATAACGCAAACTATGCTACAGAAGGTGGATGGACAGGTATTTCCACTAATAGAGGCGGACAGGATGCGGGATATGACGGTACATACGGTTTTGCACCCGTATCACGTTCCGTAAGTCGAACATGGACTGAACTAAGGCTTACAAAATATTTTTTGTCACCGGGGATGAAGGCAACAAGCGGAAAATATACAATCCGATTCATGTATAACAGAGGCTCAAAATCAGCTGAGAGCAATGTGTATGTAAATGCAAACGGCGATGAG
>JAAZFB010000217.1 GCA_012511915.1 Clostridiaceae bacterium | reverse complement strand
ATTTACGCCATCATACAATATCTCATGCAATGCCGGGTAATTACCGGCAACCACGGGGATGCCCAATATCAAAGCTTCTGTTACTACCATTCCATAGGATTCCCACACAGAGGTTAAAACAAATAAGTCTGCATTCTTAATGTATGGATAAGGGTTTGATTTAGCTCCTAGCAGAATCATACAATCGGAAACATTGTATTCTGTAATTGCTTTCTCAATATCGGCACGTTCTTCGCCATCACCGATAATATACCATTTAAAGCGAAGACCTTTTTTCTTTAAAACATAACAAATTTGCGGAATTCTTGTTATTTTTTTTGAGGGGGAAAGCCTACCGACTGTAACAATATTAAACATATTGCTATCATATTCTGAAACCGTATCATCACTAAGCGCTCTGATTGAAGATGCATCAAAAAGGTTATATACCGCGGAAAACTTATCTCTTAATTGGGGATATTTATTTATCATCTGCTGTGTTATAGCATCGGAAACACAGCAGATCTTATCCGGATAATGAAGACAATCTTCTAACTTTGATACATTTTCAAAATCAGCATCTGTATGCCAGAATCCGACAGATAAATCCGAATCACACTTATACTTCGCAAGCCAATAGCTCACAGGAGATTGACGGAAAGCAACGGAAATATCATAATGCTTGTCTATATATAAGCCATTGAAGACAATTCTGCGCCACAAAGGCCCTTTGTTCGTTGCTTTTTTTATTATGCCGAGTAGCAGAAGCCACAATTTCTTTATTCCGACAGTTTTTTTAACAGCCGCCATACTCAGATTCCAATATTTAGCAAATCCGATGAGGTTTATTAAGGTGATTCGTTTGTCGAACCCCTCCGGTAACTCTGAAATACCCGGAAGATTCAACATATTTACGATATGCCCTCGTGCAATAAGCTCGTTGCATAAGTTACGCATGGCATATGTCACCCCTCCGATCTCATAACCGGAAGCAATCATTAGTATGTTCATTATCTTTTCCCTTTTGCTTGTAGCTATTGATGATAAAGAATATGCTCGTGATTTGTACCTATCCGTTTTGCCGGTACACCACCAACTATTTCGTTTTTACCAACATCATGTACAACAACAGCATTAGCCCCCACTATCGCATTATCATCGATAAACACGTCACCAATTACTTTTGCGCCTGCGCATATAATCACACCGTTTCCTATAACAGGCGGTTCGGAAGCAAATGAGTATCCTATAATTACCTGCTGATTGATCCAACAGTTATCCCCTATTGATTTTGCACTTACTCCCGTTGAAAAGCCATGCTGAATAATTAAGTTTTTTCCGATGTTCGCTGTGTTTAAAAAAAGATCCTTTCTGCGAGGAAAACTGAGCAAAAAGATTTCAGAAAGAATTTTGATCGGTAGGTTACGCTTTTGAGAAAAGCGAATTCGGATCAGGTTTCGATATTCTTTGTAATTCAGCAACAACTGCGAAAGCATGAAAAATGTTGACTCATTCATTCCTATTTTTAAATGCGAGTTCCAATGCTTCCACTCTTCCGCCATGCTGTGGTAAAACTCTTTTCCGCAAGCCCGAATCAGAAAATACAGCCAACAGGTTCGCCAGTAGTTCAAATATGTAATTATACGATATCGATCCATTATTATACCTCTATTGTTGATGATTTTTCTCGATGTAATATCCTCAGAGACGGCGCATGGCGGTCGGAAAACGCAGACATAGCATTAACATGCACTTATCCCTAGAGCTGAGGCTGCCGCAATTTTGCTCTCAGTCTATTATTTATGATATTCTTTGGGGCACAGAAAACCGGCAAGATACCCACCACGATCTCTATTAACATGGCAATGCACGCATTTTTTAACTATTCATTTTTTATTCCATCAGCCTATGACGATATTTTCTATGTATCCGATTATACTTTCTTGCAGTTTGAACTGTTAAAGCCGGAGCGATCATGCACAGATAACAAAACATAATATCTTTATTTTTCATAAAAGAGTCGCTTAGAT
>JAAZFB010000216.1 GCA_012511915.1 Clostridiaceae bacterium | reverse complement strand
CCCTATAATAATGGAATTGCAAATTTCCTTTTTTGTGTATCAACCACGATGTTCGTTTCCATACTGCTAATACCCGGTATTGCAACCAAGTTGTCAATTACCTGTTCTTTATATGTTTCCATATTGGGTGCAACCGCTTTTAATAGATGATCTTTACTGCCCGCCAAAGTATAACACTCTAAAATAAACGGAAGCTCCACTACTTTGTTAATAAAGTGGCTGATGGTTTCTTTATTATATGGAGATAAAGTAACCGTTATAAAAGCGGTAACAGCAAACCCTAATTTTTTTTCGTCCAATACGAGAGCAAACTGGCGTATTATGCCGCTTTTGACTAAATTTTTCGTACGACTAAGGCACGCTGAGGGCGACGGACCGACGGCCTTAGAAAGCTCTAAATTCGAAATAGATGAATCCTGTTCAAGATGTAATAATATTTTTTTATCGATGTTATCTAAAATGGTCTCCATATTTTCTCCTTTGGAAAACATAATGGGAAATTTCATATTTTATTCATTTTAACATATATAATTCTGCAAGTCAACCGATTCACAGAATTATATTTAATTAATATTATATCTGATAACATTTTGGGCGTTGTGTATAATGGGTATGTAATAACTCGTGTGCCTTATGAGAATTTGGTGTGCCGAGAAATTCTCTATACAGTTCATCAACGTAAGGATTTTCATGGGACTTTCTCATTTCTTTGCTCTCATCCTCAGCATAAATAGCATTAAACCTTTTCTGTGCTGTATCTTTAGCGTTTGGACGAGGTTGACCACCGCCCATTATGCACCCGCTCGGGCAGCCCATAACCTCAATAAAATGATATGTTGATGTGCCGTTTTTGACCTGTTCCATAAGTTGTTTTGCGCCTTTTAAACCGCCTGTTACCGCAACCCTCAAAGCAACACCCTCTAAAATATTATATTCCGGAAGTGTATTTTGAATTACCAGTTCTGCTTCTTTTACCTGTTCTAACCCTATTATCGGTTTTACATGCAGTCCATCAAAGGGAAGTTGTCTGCCTGTTACTAATTCATATACGGTTCGAAGTGCTGCTTCCATAACACCACCGGTAAGTCCAAATATATCAGCAGCGCCGGTGGACATTCCAAGTGGGTTATCAAACTGTTTATCGGGTAGATTATTAAAATCTATCCCCGCCTCTTTAATCATCCTGGCGAATTCTCTGGTAGTCAGCACCGCATCAACATTTGCGAAGCCATTATTTTGCATTTCCTCACGGGTTATTTCATATTTTTTTGCGGTACACGGCATGATAGAAACGACAAATATATCTTTAGGGTCGACATTAATTTTTTGTGCATAATAAGATTTTAATAACGCCCCCATCATTGTATGAGGTGATTTACAAGTAGAAAGATGTTCAAGATAATCAGGGTATGTATGCTCTACATACTTTATCCAACCCGGGCTGCAGCTTGTTATCATAGGCAATACTGATTTCCCTCCGCATAGGGTCTCTTTAAGCCGACCTAACAATTCAGTTCCCTCTTCGATAATTGTTAAATCTGCTGTAAAGTTTGTATCGAAAACATCGTCAAAACCAAGTTCATGCAGTGCGGCGGCAATTTTACCAGTTACACGGCTGCCGGCCGGATAACCGAATTCCTCCCCAAGTGCAACCCTTACAGCCGGAGCAATTTGCACAATTACACGTTTGTTCGTATCATTTATCGCTTGCCAAACCGTTTGAACATATTCTGTTTCTTTTAATGCCCCAACAGGGCAGACAACGGTGCATTGCCCGCAATAAGCACAATTTACAGTTTTTATGGGTAAATCTTTTGCCGTACTTATCGTTGTTTGAAAACCTCTGTTTTGCGCATTCAATATACCGGTTCCTTGTATTTGATTGCATACACTGACGCATCGACGGCACAATACGCATTTTGACATATCGCGAGTAATGGCAACGGAAATGTCAACGGAATTACCTGATTTTTCGCCCTCGAACCTTGTTTCGGTAATTCCAAGTGTTTTACCGAGTGCCTGAAGCTCACAACCCTGGTTTCTGCTGCATATTAAGCAGTTTTGCTTGTGGTCGCTAAGTAATAATTCGTATAAAACTTTACGGGCTTTGCGTACACGTTGCGTATTGGTATGAACAACCATACCGTCTTTTACTTTTGTAATACAAGATGCCGCAAGGGTTTTTGCGCCCTCAACCTCTACAACACATATTCGGCAAGCGCCAAACTTATGAACATCTTCCATGTAACAAAGGTTGGGTATATTAATGCCATTTGCTTTTGCAGCTTGCATTATTGTCATGTCATCGTCAGCGATAATTTGTTTTTCGTTTATTGTTAAATTAGCCATTATATAACCGATGCCTTTCCGGCTCACAATATTATATAAAAACTTGCACCTACACACTTATCGTGAGCCGGATAAGGCGTTAAGACGGTGCTTTTTTTGGAAACTAACCCCTTCTATCACAATGGAGGCAACGCATTGCCTCTGCCATTGCATTTAATTTATGATACCCTAACACAACTTCATCAAAAGACTCTATTCGGTTTTTTACATCCAAAATATCAAGAGGGAAACGACCCAACTCAGTTATTTCATCCTCGTCATAGTAGCTTGGAATTTCTATAGGCGTGCCTTTGTTAAGTATGCCGCTACCGTTTAAATATAGATCAATCGAAACAGCGGCATTTTTCCCATCTGCTATAGCTTGTATAACAGTATCCGGACCTCTTGCAACATCACCGCCGGCAAACACACCTTCCATTGTTGTCATCATAGTATCCTTATTAATTATAAATGTACCCCACGGTGTAACCCCGATTTCATCCGCCTTAACAAAAGGTAAATCGGAATACTGACTTACAGCAGGAATTACCGTATCAACTTCTATAAAGAAATTGCTGTTTGTTATGGGCACTGATTTTCTTCTGCCGGTTTTGTCAAACTCGCCCAACCCCATTTTAATGCATTCTATTTTGCTGACTGCGCCGCCATTGCCCGGAACAAAGCGAACGGGTGAAACAAGCTCAATTATTTGCACCCCTTCTTCCTGTGCCTCCTCTATTTCGCTTTCATAAGCGGGCATGCTGTCTTTTATTCTTCTGTAAAGCACCGTTACTTCTTGCGCACCAAGTCGCAAGGCGGTCCTTGCCGAATCCATTGCTGTGCTGCCGCCACCTATTACAACAACCTTTCTACCTATTTCAACAGGGTGCGCTAAGTTTACTCTTTTTAGAAAGTCGATCCCATGTATTACACCGGGTAAATCCTCCCCCTCAATATTTACTTTTTGGGGAAGCTGTGTACCTGTTGCGATATAAACTGCATCGTTTTTAGATTTTAATTCTTCAAAAGTAATGTCCTTGCCGATTTCGGTATTTAACACTACATTAACGCCTGTCTTGCAAATTAAATCAATTTCATGACCAAGCACCTTTTTGGGAAGCCTATATTCAGGAATTCCAAATGCCAATACTCCCCCAGCCACCGCTTGAGTTTCGTATATATTTACTTCATACCCCAAACGTGCAAGATAATATCCGCAGGTTAAGCCGGAAGCACCTGCACCTATTATGGCGATACGCTTGCCGTTTCTTTTAAATACAATGTCACTTTCATATGGCATTTCATTTTTATACGCATAATCAGCCGCAAATCTCTTTAAACTGCAAATGGAAATAGGCTCGTCAATTGTACTGCGGCGGCATTTTAGCTCGCAAGGATGGGTGCATATTCGTCCGCATACTGATGGGAATGGGTTTTCCTGCTTAATTAATTGATATGCATCGACGAACCTGCCCGCTGCAATGAGTGACATATAACCGGGCACATTAACATTTGCAGGGCAGGCATTTTCGCATGGTGAAATAAAGAGATTGTTACAAACACCGGCACGACAATACTTGTTTTTAACATGTTCCTCATACTCTTCCCTGAAATAGCGAATTGTGCTTAACACCGGGTTTGGAGCAGACTGACCCAACCCACACATTGCAGTATCTTTTATTGTCTCTCCAAGTTCTATCAGTGCATCTATATCGCCATCTTTACCCTCACCGCAAGTTATCCGTTCTAATATTTCAAGCATTCGTTTTGTCCCGACACGACAAGCAACACATTTCCCGCACGACTCATCTTGAATAAACTCCATAAAAAACCGAGCGGTATCTACCATACAGGTATCTTCGCTCATTACTATTAAACCGCCCGAGCCCATAATTGCACCTAATTTGGTAATGCTCTCATAATCGGTGGGCGTATTTAAATTTTCTTGTGTTATACAACCGCCGGACGGGCCACCGATTTGCGCAGCTTTAAACTTCTTCTTTCCCGTCATTCCACCACCTATTTTGAATAGTATATCCCCAAGTGGCATACCGATCGGTATTTCAACAATTCCGGTATTTAAAACATCACCTGCCAATGCAAATACTTTCGTACCCTTGCTGGTTGGGGTACCAAATTGGGCGTACCACTTGCCACCTTTTAGGATTATAGCCGGTATTGCTGCTAATGTCTCAACATTGTTTATTATGGTAGGTTTGCCAAAAAGTCCCTTTTGAAACGGGAACGGCGGTTTTTGCTGTGGCTCGCCCCTACGACCCTCAATTGAAGATAGCAACGCTGTTTCCTCTCCGCAAACAAAAGCTCCCGCTCCCATTCTAAGCTCAACATCAAAAGAAAAGCCGGATCCAAAAATGTTTTCGCCTAAAAGCCCACGTTCCCTGGCTTGGGCTATCGCCTCAGACAGGCGTTCAACTGCAATTGCATATTCAGCCCTTACATATACGTATCCCATATCCGCACCGATTGCATATCCGCCTATTAGTAAACCTTCAATTAAAGAATGAGGGTCTCCCTCTATTATGCTTCTGTCCATAAAAGCACCGGGGTCGCCCTCATCTGCGTTACACACTATAAATTTTTTATCCGATTTTGCAGAATAACCGGATTCCCATTTAACACCTGTGGGGAAACCCGCACCACCGCGGCCTGCAATTTTAGATGTTTTTATTTGTTCTATTACTTCAATGCTGTCCATGCCGGTCAATACCTTTGCCGCGGCAAGGTAACCATCACTTGCTATATACGCATCAATGCTGTCATACTGTATTGAACCGCAATTTCTCAAAGCAATTTTTACTTGCTCTTTAAAAAAACCAATATCATCAATTACTGCGATGTGTTTTTGCAAAGATTTGTCGTAGAATGTATGCTCTATCAATACTTTATTATTAATGATATGCTCTTTTATAATGTTGCGGGTAATTTCAGGAGTTAATTTGGTATAGAACACCCTATCGGGCAAAATCAACATAACAGGCCCGACCGCACAAGTACCCATACAACCCGTCTCATAAACCAAAACATCTTGTTGGATACCTAATGTTTGCAACTCGTCAACAAGCGCAGCTTTTATTTCGCTACACCCGCTTGACACACAACTGCCACCGCTACACACCAAAACTGTGTATTTGTATTTTCCAATATTTTCGTTATATGTACTTTTTATCGATTTAAGATCATCGATATTCCTAATAATATTTCCTTTCATTATGACCATTAGCCTTTCCGGCTCACAAAATTTAATTAGTATTCTTTCCACGCACATATCGCGAGCCTAATATGGCGTGTGATATGCAATAGTTGTAGTAAAAATCTTATTTATTTTGAGTGTTTAATGGTTGTCTAATATTTCGATAAAATACTGTCTATTTTATTTTCACTGACCTGTTTATACACTTTATTATCGATCATTATTGCCGGTGCTAGGCCGCAAGCGCCTATGCACCTTGCGATTTCAAAAGTGAACTTGCCGTCATCTGTTGTACCTCCGATGTCAACAGCAAGCTTAGTTTTTAAATACTCAACTATTTTTTTGCCGCCCCTGACATAACATGCTGTACCAAGGCACACCCTGATTGTATGCTGACCGCGCGGTTTATCCGAGAAAAAGGAATAAAATGAAACCACACCGGACACTTCAGACAACGGTTTATCAAGGGCATTTGCAATAAACATTTGTAGCTCTAATGGTAGATAACCATAAATTTCTTGCGCTAAATGAAGTATTTGAATTAAGCTGCCTTCTTTACCTTTATAAAGGTCTATAACATTGGCTATTTCGTCAAACTTTTCATTGTCACTACAGCCGGTGCAAATACATTTTGCCGTATTGTTAAGCATAGAAAAAGGGCCTCCTTTTAAAAATATTGTTAACATTTTAACATTTCAATATTATCACTTACTTGAAAAAAAAGCAAGCTTTTTTAAGGAATATATTTGCAATTTTAAGGAATATATTTGCAATTAATAAATTGCACACTAACAAAAAGGGCTGTATCACGTATATGCAGATTGTATAAACTGCGTATTTTTGATACAGTCCTTTAATGGGTTTTAATACTAATACTAAACAATAAGTATTTTAATAAAAATTTTGTGTTTAAAACTTATTTTTATCAGCCCACAAGCCAAGAGCCGGGTTGCTAATATAATAAATCTCTTCACCGTCATCAAGGGTGTTATAGCCGTTTACCAACAAAGCTGGGTTATACCTTTCTATCGCCTTTTCATAGGGTATATAGCCGAATACCGCACTTGTAACCTCTTGCTCGGTCAATTGTTCAGTACAATATGTAATTGTAAATCTGCCGTCTGAGGAGCCGTGAATTAAGTGTGCTGCAACCGAAAGGTTATTTTTTAAATCATCATTTTCCGCAACTAATTTTAACACGTTTTCCCTACCCACATAACCGTATTTGCGTATTAGCTTATCGTTAATCGGGTCTTCACCGAATTTATTTACACCGGGTGCAAGGACAATAAGCTCCCCACCGTCGGCAATAGCCATACGTGTACGGTAAATAGCTTTATTCCCCAGCCATGTGCTTTTAAATTCCTTTGGGTCAAGATAAACTACTACCTTCTCGAACGGTTTTTCAACAAAGGTCAGGTTTTTTCGTTGGCTTAATTTCACCGCCTGTTCAAAAAGCTTTCTCTCCTTACCGATAAATAAACCATGAATAATGGTATCACCTTTTATCTCTGTTGTTACAGTAAGTACATAAACTAACGGTACATCCTTTAAAAAATGCTGTTGTGCATAATCAAATACCTTTCGTACAGGTGAGTGGTCTTTACCCATTAATCGTTCCATACCGTAAACTGCCCCTAACATATGGGACGAATTTATCATATCACTACCGCCACAGCCAACAAAAATATTTTTATTATAGTTTGCCATGCCCACAACTTCATGAGGCACAACTTGCCCGATTGATATAACAAGGTCATAACTTTTATCAACAATAAGCTTGTTAACCTCAACAGATACAGCGTTATTAACCAACCCCTCCGATACAGTCGATACAAAGTCTGATGGGACTTCCCCAAGTTTAACAATATCGGTACGCCATTTATGTTCAATAAAAAGTTCGTAAGGTATATCACCGAACATTTCAGAACAATCTTCGCGTGTCATTTTTACATGAGTGCCAAGCGCAGGCAAAATATCAACTTGGCAAGTATCCTTAAGCAGTTCATAATACTGGTTGGTTATAATCCCGGCACCCGAATGAAAGCGTGTAATATCGGGTGTAATAAGTAACACCTTTTTTGGTTGTTTTCCGGTAATAGAAAGCTTGATAGCGGTAAACAAATCCTCATTCGGAATGCCTGCGGGTTTATCCGAAGTTAATACAATTGACACAAATTTTCACCTCTTATTGCTGATTTATACTACTATACTGTATACGTTGTTGCGGATGTAGTGCCGCCCCTGCCTGTCCAATTTGTATGATAAAAATCGCCACGTGGCTTATCAATGCGTTCATAAGTATGAGCACCGAAATAATCGCGTTGGGCTTGTAACAAGTTGGCAGACAACCGTTCGCTTCTGTACCCGTCGTAATATGCCAATGCAGATAAAAATGCCGGCGCAGGTATACCATTTAATATAGCAGTTGAACAAACATTACGCCATCCATCATTTATTTTAATCAACTCACCTTTAAAAAACGGTGCCATCATTAAATTATCAAGTTTAGGATTACTATCAAAAGCTTCTTTTATTTTACCTAAAAATGCAGAGCGGATAATACAGCCACCACGCCACATCAGTGCAATACCGCCGTAATTCAAATTCCAACCGTATGTTTTAGCGGCCGCACTCATCAATGCATAACCCTGGGCGTAAGATACTATTTTCGATGCATAAAGTGCAGATTTCAAATCATTTATAAATGCTTTTTTATCACCCTTAAATTGCGGTTTGGGGCCGGTCAGCTGTTTTGATGCCTCAACACGCTCTTGTTTTAGTGCGGATAAACACCGTGCAAAAACCGCTTCACCTATTAGCGTCAACGGAATACCCTCATCCAGTGCAGCTATGGCCGTCCATTTACCGGTACCCTTCTGTCCGGCAGTATCTAATATTTTATCTACAATGTTAGAGCCGTCCACGTCTTTAAAAGCGAGTATGTCTCTTGTTATTTCTATTAGGTAGCTGTCAAGCTCGCCTTGATTCCATTCCTTAAATACTTCGTGCATTTCATCAGCGCTCATGCCGAGAACATCCCTCATAATATGATACGCCTCGCAAATTAGCTGCATATCACCGTATTCAATGCCGTTATGCACCATTTTAACGAAATGTCCGGCGCCACCTTCACCAACCCAATCACAGCAAGGGGAACCGTCTTCTACCTTTGCTGAAATCGCTTGAAATAAATCCTTCACATGTTGCCATGCCGCATTAGAACCGCCCGGCATTAATGATGGTCCCAATAACGCACCCTCCTCGCCACCGGAAACGCCGACGCCGACATATAACAATCCTTTGCCCTCAACATACTCGGTTCTTCTGATTGTGTCGGGAAAGTGCGAATTTCCGCCATCTATAATTATATCACCCTGATCCAAAAGTGGAATTAATGTATCAATTAAAACATCTACGGCGTTACCTGCTTTTACCATTAAGAACACTTTGCGCGGCTTTACAAGGGATGCAACCAACTCTTCAAGGGTGTGCTCACCTATAATGTTTTTACCTTTAGCCCTGCCATTAATAAAATCATCCACTTTGCTCGTTGTTCTGTTATACACAGCAACAGTAAACCCTTTACTCTCCATATTTTGAGCAAGATTTTCGCCCATAACCGCAAGTCCAACTAAACCAATATCAGCTTTTTTCATAATTACTACCATTAGCCTTTCTGGCTCACAAAAAAATATGTTAGCGCACTTATCGTGAGCCGGATAAGGCGTGAAGATTTTCGTAGTTATCGTTTAACCCTTGCATTGCCTTTTGCTATACTCCAAATTTGTTCTTCGTCAATTACTTTTGCATAGTCGGTTAAAAAGGTGGTTGCCAATGCACCGCTTGCCCAAGCAAATTGATTCGACTTTTGCGTATCAAAACCTTTAAGCACTGAATACAACAATCCACCTACAAATCCGTCACCGCCGCCAATGCGGTCCTGGACATGTATTTCTTTCGGCGCAATAGCATCCCATTCCTCGCCGTTTAAAACAACACTGCCCCAAAGATGCTCATTTGCCGAAACCACTTGCCTTAGCGTTGTAGCATAGACTTTTGCATTAGTATATTTAGATTTTACATTATTAATCATCCCTTTAAAGCTTTCAATTTGCGAGTTTAAATCATTCCCACCTGCTTCGGGTCCTTTAATACCAAAGCATAATTGAAAATCTTCTTCATTGCCTATTAAAATATCCGAAACAGAGGCAATTTTATCAAACGCTTTCGCCAATTCCTTTTCTCTGCCCTTCCAAAATGACGCCCTATAATTTAAGTCAAATGAAATTACAGTACCGAATTGTTTTGCCTTTTCTGCAAGCGCAAGGCAAAAGTCGCTGGTCTTTGGTGAGAGTGCGGCTATTAAGCCCGACATGTGCAAAATTTTCGCACCATCTTGTCCAAAAATCCTGTCAAGGTCAAAATCGTTTATGCTTAGTTCCCGACCGACTTCACCGGCCCTGTCGTTTAATACACGCGGCCCTCTAACGCCGTACCCACTGTCGGCGATATTAATTTGATGTCTAAACCCCCATGGGTCTGATTGCTCCCTTTCGATTCCCTCATACTGAATGT
>JAAZFB010000215.1 GCA_012511915.1 Clostridiaceae bacterium | reverse complement strand
ATAGGATGAGTGATTTTTATGATCTGCATATCCTTTTGCAATTGCGGGGACGAGCCATTCACGCCAATACCCTCACACTAGCGGTTAAAGCAACAGCGAAAAGCAGGAGAACAGCAGGTCTTTTATCAGACGCAGCGGGCATCTTAGAAGAGATTTTTACTAACGAGTCTTTGTCAAAGTCATGGGAGAAGTATCGAAGGGAATACAGTTATGCTGAGAATATTTCCTGGGATAGTGTGAAACAGTCAGTATTTTATCTATGGGATTTGATCAATTAAATATTTTGCCATCATTGCGGATAATGCCGGGGAAATTGTCCTGGACAAGGTTTTTATTAAAGTAATTAAAAATTTTTATCCCGACGTGACTATTGACGTCATTGTCAGGGGTAAACCGATATATAACGACGCGACCATGTTCGATGCACAGGGAACAGGGCTTTGTATCAGGCGTTATTTGCTAACCCTGAAAATGTTGTAAAAGACGGCGATAAGTAACACCGTTATAAAAAATGTTAGGGGGAAAGATTTAAGATGAAAGCCCCTGTTTTCTTGCTAATGTGTGCGTTGTTGGTATATTTAGCTCCGGCAGGGTGTAATAATTCAGGCAAGAGCGATGAAATTTTTTTTAATGCACTTGTTCTAGAAAATAACCAAACACATTTGCTGGTAGAACCTGAAGTGGGTTCATCGGAGTTGAGAACTGCAGACCGGATTACGGTTTCTGTCAGTAATGCGGCTTTGTTTAATTCACAGGATGCAGAAATTAAAATCAATAGTATTGGAAGCGGGGATCAGGTGCAAATTTATTATGACGGCCTAATTGCCGAAAGTTATCCTGCACAGATTAATGGATGCCAAAAAATCAAAGTATTAAAAGCCGTTTTAAACGGTGAAAATATGGCAGGGGATATTATTTTTAAAAATGGTTTTTACAGGCCGGATTTTGAAAGTTTGCCGGAAGAAATTAGCAACTGGATCAATTTTTCAAGGGAAATTTCCGCAGTGCAGGAAAAAATTTATAATGGTTATAGATATGTGTTGGTAACAGAGGGGAAAAAACCTTCGGGTGGTTATGGGGTAGAGGCAGTTGAGGTTTTGGTGGGACCGGACAGTCTGGTGGTAAAAGTGAAGTCATTTGCACCAAAAAAAGGCGAAGCAGTGGATACAGTGATTACCAGCCCTTTTGATTTGATTATCGTAGAAAATAGCGAACTTCCTTTAACCTTTGCGGATGTAAATGATCCGGACAGGTATTTTATGAAGGTGCTCGGCTTGAAGGCAATTGAGCAGCCTATTGTAGCTTCCTCGGATTGGATTAAAATATTCCGCCCCAGGCCGCATGAACTAATAAAGGGGGCAATTTACCTTTCCGGTATTGCCTGTGTATTTGAGGGAACTGTCAATTACGACCTGCTAACTGAAGATGGCAACATCCTTTGCAGCGGATTTACGACAGGCACAATGGGGGATTGGGGGTACTTCCAGCAAAATATCCCGCTTCCGGCGGATATTGATGCCGGCCTGCTGGTTTTACGGTTATACAGTGCGAGCGCGAAGGATGGTTCAAAGATGTATGTTGTAGATATCCCTCTTGTTTTGCATTAAATTAATATTGTTGGGTTATCTTGGCCTTCTGTTTTCTTCCACTCCCGGCCCTGGATTGTGGATTAAATAAATTCTGTTGGCTGCAGCGATTGTCCCCGCTGTGGTTAAGGCTATTATCGGCGGATCAATTTACAAATTCAAAAGGATGTGCGGGATTTCTGCTCCAAGAATTTGGATAAGTTGAAAGAAAAACCATTAGGGCTATTTATTTGTGGGATGCAAGAAGACGAGGCTATAGAAACCGAAATAAAGCAAAACTTTAGTTCTGAACTTATTAAAGTTGCAGCCGCGAAGGAACATTTTTTGGGGGGGGGGACTTAACTTTGATGAAATGAACTTTCTTGAAAAACTAATCGTAAAGAAGATCTCTAAAATTACAACAAATAAGTCCAATATCCTTGAGGGCCGTATATATAAATTTGCACAAAAAATGAATGCTGTTTAACCAATTTAAAAAAATTATAATTTAAACAACCTAAATTTCAAAGAACCTTCACATGCTTGCTTAACGTATCAACAATATCCCACTAACACAGTATTTTTGTCATCATTATGACTTCAAGACAATAGAGACAAGGAGGGAAAATAAATGAATGATGCGCTAGGAACCGTCCCTGGTGCATCCCTAACCGATTCAATAAATCCCTCCCTTTCCAGCTCCTCGTAAGCCCGCTTGGTGGTAATAACACTGATCTGCAGCTCTTTGGCCAGTGCACGAATGGAAGGAAGCAGGTCGCCCGGGGACAACTCCCCTTTCAGGATGCTGTTTTTTATCTGCCGGGGAGAAGTGACCACTAAGTGAACACTCTCATCTGCCAGGAAATCTAACTTTCGCGAATCTTATAAAGCACCTGGTGCTTAGTTTGCATAATACTGGCTTTACCTTTCCCTCACCGGTTATTAACATAAAGCATATAAAATTTTATGATAATCGTTAAATATCTATTGACTAAGTTTACTTCAGTACGTTATAATTACCTAAACCAAATAATGGGGTGATATCATGCCTTCCGTTGAATACTTGAAAAAGTACAGTAAGCTGGTTAAAGTGTTGAGGATACTCTCACAGGTCACTTACTGGCTGTCTACAGCGGCAGTAGCCATTCTCCTGCCGCTGGCAATTTATCTGTCTGTCAGCAAGCAGTGGTGCATCGTCATCGGTGTTCCGGGAAACTTTCGGCTGGGTTATATAGACGGGGTAATCCGCTATAATCTGGCCTTTGCTGCAGGTGCAGTAACCCCTGAACATGCAAACGCTATCCTTGTGCAGATCCTTTTCTCCATTGTAGTTTTTGCCGCCGTATACGGAGCTATTTCTTTTTTCCTCAGCGGCGTTTTAAAAGCAATTGAGAATGGAGAACCGTTTCAAAGGAATAATGCGCGCCGTATTTTTTCCATCGGGTTGATTTATCTTGGAGGTTCCTTGTTCGTCGGTACCGCACAAGCCAGCGCCGCCAATGTAATCATTCATGCCATGAGGCTAACTGAGGCTTTGACAGTCAATTATTCCGCAAACTCGATAATGATTGTAGCCGGCCTTCTGATGCTCATCCTTTCCGGCATCTTCCGCTACGGTTTCTACCTGCAAGAAGAATACGATGCTACACTATAAGGAGGAGAGGCGATATGGCCATTATTCTCAGATTGGATAGGGTACTGGCGGATCGAAAAATGCAGTTAAAAGAGCTAGCCGATAAAATCGGCATTAGTATAGTTAACCTGTCGCGTATTAAAACAGGAAAAATAAAAGCAATCCGCTTTTCTACACTAGACGCGATATGCAAGGAGCTAAACTGTCAGCCGGGAGAAATCCTGGAATATAAGCAAGACCAGTTGTCTTAACAGCGTTACAAGCTCTTTCCAATTCAGCTCTGGAGCGAACAAAAACACCTATCTCGTGTGGTTTAATACCTTCCGGAAAAATATTAATTATACTTTAAACACCTTCATTACTTCATCACCGAGGTGGTTAATGACTTTGACGGCGATGCGACCGCTTTTGGGTTTATTGAAAGGACGGGATGTGTCGCTGTGTAATGTGGCCCAGGCTTCTTTATTGATTTCAGCTTTCAAAGTGGTTTTAAGGGATTTGTAGGGATCATTGGCGCCGAGGAAGTAGGCATGGCGGACAAAGAAGCTTTCTTCGTTATAATCTGTATCAATGAACCAACAGGCAATGCCTTCGGGCCCGTCGCTGCGCACCTCACCGGTATTGGGATGAAACACATCTACCCCTTTTATTTTAACCTTAACCTGATCGTCTCCGGCATCGAGTATGTCGATGTCCGGTTCGCCAAATATAACAAAGAGGTTGCCCTTTCCGGTATTCTTAAGGTCATCAGCCATGTGGAGGTCGGCGTTCATCCGGGCTTTCAGCACCGGGATACGGCCCAGCTTGTTAAAATCAGTGGAATGAGCATCGTAATTGAAGGCACAGGTGATAAGCACATCGAAGTCAGCATCGCCGGCTTCACGGGCAGCGGCGACAAGATCAGGGCGGGAAACAGTGCCGAATTCAGGACCAATAAAAATGGCGGCGCGTTTTTCGATAGCTGAATCTTCATCACCTTCAGTATAGCGCCCTTCAGCACAGATAAGATCGCCTGGCCAGGGGGTAATTGATGTAAAATTTATCTTATCTTCCTTATGGGCCTGCTGTACTCCGGCTGTCTTCAAATTTTCCAGTATCATCTGGGCAAAGTCCCGTTCCTGGCCATAACCCTCTTTTGTATCACCAACGCTGTCAATTAATTCATCATTTTCGTCTACTCCTAAAACGCGGTGGGGTGAAATGCTCTCCACAGTAAATGGCCCGGCCACCCGAACTTTTTTGTTGTCCTCATAGGGTTTGTCGTAAAGATACTCATAGTCAGCCTTTGCAGCAATGGATGCGTCAATCTCTTTTTGCCTGGCTATACGCTGCGCCCACCACCGGGCAAGAATTTCTTTAGCTTCTTCCGGCCATTTGTCATCGGCTTCCCGGGGGATCTCCCATTCTTCCCACTGCCGGTTAAAAGCATTGTTAAGCTTATTACGGAGCGGTTCAAGAATCTTTTGGTACT
>JAAZFB010000214.1 GCA_012511915.1 Clostridiaceae bacterium | reverse complement strand
GCGGAGGAATGAGGCATACTGTATGTATACCGATTGACGACAACGCAGTATTACAGAAAATAGACCGCCAGTATACATGAGATTTAGTATGATACTAATTCCAAATGTAAAGGTGGTAATAACAATGAACTTGGTTTATTTATTTTTAGCGCAAGGGTTTGAAGAAATTGAAGCTGTTGTGCCGATAGATATTTTGCGCAGGGCAGGTGCAAAAGTTCAAACGGTGGGTGTCGGCGGACGTGCTATTCGCGGTTCGCATAATATCGAAATAACTGCCGATATTATGTTGCAAGACATATCTGACAATGCCGACATGCTTATATTGCCCGGTGGGTTGCCGGGCGCTGATAATTTACAGCAGTCGTCAGGCGTTATAAATGCCTTAAATAATTGCAATAACAAAGGGAAATATATTGCTGCTATATGCGCCGCACCCAAGATTTTAGGAGAGGCGGGGCTTTTACAGGGAAAAACGGCAACATGTTTTCCGGGGTTTGAAAAGCACTTGCACGGTGCAAATGTAACATCCAATGCAGTTGAAATTGATGGGAACATTATAACGGCAAAAGGTGCCGGGGCGGCTTATGAGTTTGCCTTTGCCTTAGCCGGCATATTGTTTGGCAGCGATAAAGCAACATCGCTCAAAGAGGCTATGCACTACAATGGATAAAGTACAATTACGAAAACTACACAGAACAAGGCGCGACAATACAGATATCAAACAACGTGATGCCGCAAGCAAGGCAATATTTCAAAAGCTTATACAAGATATAAACATTAATAAGGCAAAAACAGTTATGACATATATCAGCATGGGCAGCGAGCCGGATACCTTTAACTTTACAAGTTGGCTGTTTGCGAACAGGAAAAAGGTGGTAGTGCCTGTTGTATTGGGGCAAAGCCTTGGAACTTCTTATATAAGCTCCTTTTGTGACCTTGAAAAAAGCAGCTTTGGAATCCCGGAGCCGCGAAGTACTGCTATTAAAGAATGTAAACCCAACGATATTGATGTTGTGATTGTGCCCGGTATTGTTTTTGATAAAAAAGGGTACCGTGTTGGTTATGGGGGAGGGTATTATGACAGGTTTTTGCCCTCTACAAAAGCTGTTACGATAGGCTTGTGTTATGATTTTTGTATTGTTGATGCTATACAAGCTCAGCAATATGATATTCCGGTTGATTATGTAATAACAAACGGTTAACACTTGCGAAAGGACTGAATTGTTAAGTGGACATACAACAAAAACAGTACGATGAAATAACATACAAAGGTATCAGGTGGTTGTTGTTATTTGTTTTTTATTTACAGTTTTTAATACCGGTATTATTAGAACTAAAATGGGATAAATATACCGACGTCCCTGTGCCGGAGTTTTTATTGGTTATGTCAATACAACTATTTGCTGTTTTTGTGCCGTGTGTTGTTTTTATATATTTAAACAACGCAAGTGTTAAAGAGAGTTTTAAGTTAAAAAACATTACCTTATTACAGGGAGTAATGTGCGCTTTTATCGGCATAACAGCACAATCGGTTGCCTCAATATTGAATGTTCCCGCCCTTATATATCTAAAAAGCAAAACGGGCCAGTTTCCGAGCAGTACAGTGCCTGCGCCACAAAATGTCGGGCATCTGTTGCTTTTTCTTATAACCGTTGCGATGGTGCCCGCAATTTTTGAAGAGCTGTTAATGCGCGGCATAGTGCTTACAGCAACGCAGAACAAGGGTTACAGAGCATCTCTTTTCATAGGTGGGTTATACTTTGCACTGCTACATAATCAAATTGAAAGCATAGCAGGGCATTTTTTCTTAGGGGTGTTGTTGTGCTATATCGTCTGGATGACACAATCGGTATTTGGGGGCATCATTGCTCACTTTTGCTTTAATTCTTCCGGTATGTTGTTGCACTATTTAACGACAGTAAAAGGGACTGCTATCCCGTGGCTTGTAAGCAATGGCTTTTATATGGGGATTACTATCGCATCGGCAGTTTTGTTTTTTTTGTTTTTAGGGACTATTAACAGAAAACGGGTAAAAAGAAATAAATCACAACGGCTTAAATTACAACTAATATTTTCGGTAATTAACTTCCCCGTCATGTTGATAGTGCTCGGCTACATAATGTTTCAACTGGTTAGATACTAAAATCAACCGACCAAGGAGGCTATTATGCGTTATCCCACATATTTAAAAACAATAGGACACAAGAAGAAAAGGCGCAAATTAAAACTTGCGGTGCTTTTTGTTTTTTTAGTCTTGTTTTCAATTGCAGCGTATTCTGTTAAAACGGAGATTTACGGCGGTTCAAGCAACGAATCGGTATTGGTTGAAATTAAGGCCGGTTCAACTGTTACCCAGGTGGCGGAACTATTAAAGGAAAAACAAATTATTAGGTATCCGGTCCTTTTTAAAATATATGCCAAGCTAAAGGCGCGGACAAGTGGAATTCAGCTTGGCGGACATACGTTAACGAAGGCAATGTCGTATTCACAAATCATTGATACAATATCTGAAACAACAATGCCAACTGATGTTGCAACTGTTACTATACCCGAAGGCAGCGAAATTCTGCAAACCGCGAATACAATTGCACAAGCCTTTGAACAAAGAGGTTATAATTTCAGTGTGGATACCTTTTTAAACGAGTGCGATAATGGTAATTTTGATTATCCTTTTGTTGCACAAATAACAAGGACCAAAAACCGGCTTGAGGGATATTTGTTCCCCGCTACATACAACTTTACTCAAGATATGACAGAACATGATATCATCGATGCAATGCTTGCTGTCTTTAACCGTGAGTATACCGAGGAGTTTAGTAAAAGCGCTGCAGAACAGGGCTTCTCTACGGATGAAATAATAACTCTTGCCTCAATAATAGAACGTGAGGGTGTAGGGGTGGAGGATTTTAATACTGTTTCAAGTGTTTTTCGAAATCGGCTAAAAAATAAAATGCGCCTTGATTCCTGTGCCACAATACAATATATATTGGGTGAACGCAAAGAGGTTCTGTCAATTGCAGATACAAAAATAGCTTCCCCATACAATACCTATCTTAATTTTGGGCTGCCTGTAGGGCCTATTGCCTCGCCGGGTGTTGCGGCCATCAGGGCTGCTCTTTATCCGGCCGATACCGAATATTTGTATTTTCGGTTAAATGATGGGCAACATGTATTTTCAAGGACATACCGTGAGCATCAACAGGCGGCACAATAGGCGAAATGGGGATAATAATTTGGAAAAACAAGACGATTACAATATAAATTATGAGTATATCTGCCGCTATATAGAAAGCACATTAAAGCAAAACACAGGATTGCTTAAAGATATGGAGCTGTTTGCGCAGCAAAACGATATACCTATTGCCAAGCTTGAAACAATTCGGTTTATAGAATTATTGATTTTAGCATCTAAGGCAACCAAGGTGCTTGAAATAGGTGCGGCAATAGGATATTCAACAATTGCAATTGCAATGTGTGGTGTTGAGGTTACGACAATTGAACAAGATACACAAATGGTGGATTTGTTAAAGCATAACATTCAAAAGGCCGGGTTGTCGGATGTAATTACTGTACTGCAAGGCGATGCGTTAAGCATTTTACCTAACATTGACACAACCTTTGATTTTATTTTTTTGGATGCAGCCAAAGGACAATATCTTGGCTTTTTACCGCATTGTATGCGGTTGCTTAAGGAGGGCGGGATATTATTCAGCGACAATATACTGTATAAAGGTATGGTGGCCACCGATGAGCTTATGGTCCGGCGAAAGGTTACAATTGTGCGAAGGTTACGTGAGTATTTAAAAGTGCTTTGCGAAAGCGAAAGTGTAATTACTTCGATTGTGCCTGTGGGGGACGGTGCCGCACTTAGCTATAAACGGGGGGATATAGAATAAAATTTGCCGTATCCCCAATTATTCTACAAACACAAGACGCCGACTTTAGGAGGAGACAATGAACAAGCCTGAACTGCTTGCACCGGCAGGCAATTTAAATAAGCTAAAAACAGCGATAATATACGGGGCAGATGCCGTGTACTTTGGCGGCGAGCGATTTTCACTGCGCAATGCAAGCGATAATTTTACCCGGGACGATATAAAAAGAGGGGTCGATTTTGTAAAAAACCACGGCAAAAAGATTTATGCCGCAGTCAATGTTATTATGAAGAATGAAGATATTGACGGTGTATACTCCTTTATTCAGGATGTTGCCGATTTAGGTGTCGACGGTGTTATTGTTGCCGATTTAGGGGCTGTTACCATTGCAAAAGAGGTTGCGCCACAGCTAAATGTGCATATAAGCACCCAGGCGAATACCACCAATTACAAAAGCGCGTTAGCGTGGCATAAATTGGGGGCAAAACGTATAGTGCTTGCCCGCGAACTTTCGGAAATCGACATTAAACAGATCCGCAAAAATACTCCCGACAGCTTAGAACTCGAAGCTTTTGTCCACGGTGCAATGTGCATTTCGTACTCCGGCAGATGTCTTTTGAGCAATTACATGGCAGGCAGGGATGCAAATCAAGGAGATTGTGCACACCCTTGCAGATGGAAGTATTCTCTAATGGAAGAACAGCGCCCCGGTCAGTATTTCCCGGTGTATGAAAATGATAGAGGCAGTTTCTTTTTTAATTCCAAAGATTTATGTCTTATTGAGTTTATCCCTCAACTGATAAATGCGGGTATAAACACCTTTAAAATAGAGGGACGTGTTAAGAGCGAATTTTATGTTGCCACCGTGGTTAAGGCATATCGTGAAGAAATTGACAGGTATTGCGAAAATTCCGACACATATCAATTCGACCAAAAGCAACTTGAGGAGCTCTGTAAAGTAAGCCACCGTGAATATACTCACGGTTTTTGGCATGATATGCCGCACAGTGAGGGGCAAGTTTATAAATCAAGCTCGTATGTAAGGGATTACGATATTGTGGGGATAATCATAGATTGTGATGAAAATGGAAATGCGCACATCAGCCAACGCAATAAATTCTCAGTGGGAGACGAAATAGAAATATTACGGCCTAAGGGGGATTTTATTCAAATAAATGTAACACAAATGGCGGACGAAAAGGATGAACAAATACAAACCGCCCCGCATGCGGGAATGGTTGTCAAAATGAACGTCGGGGCTTTTGTTCCACCCTTATCCATGTTAAGAAAAAGAAGGGCAGTGTTAATTGATAATGAGACTTGTGCTTGCGACAAATAACCAGGGCAAAATCAGGGAATTTAAGGCAATGCTTGCCGATTCTCCATGGGAAGTTGTGGGGTTGGGTGAGCTTGGTATACAGCTTGATGTTGAAGAAACTGCCGATACTTTCGAGGGCAATGCAATTATAAAGGCAACGCGGGCAATGCAGCTTAGCGGTGAAGTTGCGGTATCAGACGACAGCGGCATTTGTGTAGAGGCTTTGGACGGTGCCCCCGGAGTATATTCAGCGCGTTATTCGGGTGAGGGTGCAACTGATTACCAAAACAATATAAAGTTGTTAGAGATGATGGCAAACCATGCAAACAGAAAAGCAAAGTTTGTCTGCGCTATTGCAGTTGTATCACCTGATAATGAAATAAAAACAATGCGTGGCGAATTTGAAGGCGAAATTGCATACAGTATGCAAGGCAGCGGAGGCTTTGGTTATGATGTCCTGTTTTATTTGTCTGATTATAAAATGACCAGTGCACAAATACCTGCCGAGTTAAAAAATAAAATCAGCCATCGGGCAAAGGCACTGGAAAAGCTAAGAGATTATTTAGAGGATATTGAATAGTTGGATGATACAAATTTTTTGCAGATGAATTCCCATCCCTCATTATCCAATATCCCCGTTTACAGAAACAGGGTGTGAGTAATGTTTAAAAGCATACAGTGGAAATTAGTATTAATGTTTGTATTGCTGATTATAGCGGTAATGCTTGTTTTTGGCTTGTTTTTCCAATACAGAATATCCGCGTTTTATCATAACAGTTTTTTACAGGCAATGAGGCATTCGTTTTCGAATGAGCTTACCGGTCAGCTCCAATCGGCGGCGCAAAGCCCGGACAGCTTGGGTGAATTAGATAAAATCCTTGCAATTTATTCCGGGAGAATGGGTATAAGCTCCAACCGAAATTATTATATTTTGGATAAAAAGACGGGCACCGTTTTGGCAGGCTCGGATAATATCAATATGCTTGAGCGGAGCGACAACATTCTTGCCGCAATGGCGGGTAAAACCGGCGATTTTATAGCACAAAGGCTGCCTTATATGGATTATGCCGTCGGCGTAGACGATAGCTATATTGTTTATATTAAAGATAAAAAGGAAGAAATTTTCGAAACAATGCGCACAATATATATAATTGTGGGGCAAGCGCTTTTAATAGGAATTGGTATTTCGATTGTACTTGGCTTTTTTCTTTCGAGAACCATTACTCGGCCAATAGGCAACTTAACAACAAAAGCCGCAAGTATTGCTAATGGGAACTATGATGCAAAGATTGAAATTAAAGGGAATGACGAAATCGGCAAGCTTGCTACTACGTTTGTTTATATGACTTCGATGATTAAAAGTTCGATGGAGGAAATAGCCCAGGAAAAAAACAAGCTTGAAACAATGTTCCGTTATATGACGGATGGCGTTATTGCTTTTGATGTTGAACAAAAAGTTATCCATATTAATCCGGCGGCTAAAGATATGCTTCGCATTAAAAATGAAAAAAAGCTTGTGTTTGACGATTACTTTGCAAAACTCGGTGCGGATATATGCATGGCGCAAATGCTTTATATAGACCAACAGTCAACGCTTGAAAAAGAGCTTGAGACGAATGACCGGCACATAAAAGCATACTTTGTGACATTTAAAACGGACGAAGAAAAGCTTAGCGGTGTCATTGTAGTGCTGCAAGACATTACCGAGGCACAACAGCTTGAAATATCGCGCCGGGAATTCGTCGCAAATGTATCACATGAGCTCCGCACCCCTCAAACCAGCATAAAAACATATTCTGAAACGCTGCAGGCTTTTGCTAGGGGCGAAGATGAAAAGAAGTTTCTGAATGTTATTATTAAAGAGGTTGACAGAATGGCACGGATAATAAGGGATTTGCTTACCCTTAGCAGCCTTGACAACAAAAAATATTCTGCACATTTTGAATTTTTCTCTTTGGACGAATTGCTGCGCGATGTGACGGAAAAAATGTCTATCCAGGCGGAAAAAAATCACCGAGTATTGGAATATTTCCCGTCAACATCCATACCGGACATATATGCCGACCGGGATAAAATCGAGCAGGTTATTACAAATGTAGTTACTAATGCAATCAAATATACGTCTGACGGAGGGAAAATCGAGATATATGCCGGTTATTTATACAATGAGGTATATATTAAAATTAAGGATAACGGTATAGGCATTACCAAAAAGGATTTGCTGCGTATATTTGAACGCTTTTACCGTGTTGACAAAGCCCGTTCAAGGGAGCGGGGCGGCACCGGATTGGGGCTTGCGATTGCTAAAAACTTTATCGAGCTACACGATGGTACAATTAAAATAGACAGTGTGTATGGCAAAGGCACCGAAGTTTTAATTCAACTCCCTATACCAAACAAAGACGAAGGAGAGAACACTCTTTGAGATTTAATGCCGGACAATATGATATAGCGGTAATAGGGGCGGGGCATGCCGGTTGCGAAGCGGCGCTGGCGGGTGCTCGTCTTGGTTTTAAAACAATAGTATTTGCCATTAACCTTGACACAATTGCAAACTTACCGTGCAACCCCAACATAGGCGGCACTGCAAAGGGGCACCTTGTACGTGAGATAGATGCGCTGGGTGGAGAAATCGGCAAGGCGGCGGATGCGACCTTTGTTCAGTCCCGAATGTTAAACAAAGGTAAAGGACCTGCCGTATACTCTCTGCGTGTTCAAACGGACAAGCGACGTTATCAGGAATATATGAAACGTGTGCTAGAGGAACAAAGCAATCTTGATATAAAACAGGCAGAAGTTGTAGAGATTTTAACGGACAATGGCAAAGTAACCGGTGTTGTTACGCATACCGGTGCGGTTTATAATGCCAATGCGGTGATAATTGCAACAGGTACTTTTTTACGCGGTAAAATAATTGTAGGGGATGTTTCATACGAAGGCGGTCCTGATGGGCTATTCGCCGCGACAAAGCTTTCCGGCTCCTTATCAAAAATTGGTGTTTCGCTTAGGCGTTTTAAAACGGGAACACCCCCGCGAGTAAACGCCAACTCCATTGACCATTCAAAGCTTGAACTGCAAAAGGGTGACGACGAAATTATTCCGTTCAGTTTTGAAACGACACAGTTGGGCGAAAACAAAGAAGTATGTTATATAACTTACACCAACGAAAACACCCATCGCGTAATTAGGGAAAACTTGCATCGCTCACCGTTGTTCGGCGGTCAAATAAAGGGCATAGGACCGCGATATTGTCCGTCAATAGAGGACAAGGTGGTTAGGTTTGCCGATAAAGACAGGCATCAGGTTTTTGTCGAGCCGATGGGTGAGGGGACAAACGAAAGGTATATACAGGGGATGTCTTCCTCTTTGCCGGAGGACGTACAAATTCAAATGATTAGAACTATGGCCGGTTTTGAAAACGCACATATCATGAGAACCGCGTATGCAATAGAATATGATTGTATCCCTACAAGCCAGCTTAAATATTCACTTGAGTTTAAAAATATATCCGGGCTTTATGGCGCCGGTCAGTTCAACGGCACGTCGGGATATGAAGAGGCTGCGGCACAGGGCTTAATTGCGGGTATAAATGCCGCACGTGCGCTTTGTGGTAAGCCGCCTGTTGTGTTGTCCAGAAGTGAGGCGTACATAGGGGTGTTGATTGACGATATAATTACAAAAGATATAACCGAGCCATACCGTATGCTGACCTCACGTGCAGAACACCGGTTGTTGCTCAGACAGGATAATGCCGATATCAGATTAACTCCCTTGGGCTATGAAATAGGTCTCATTTCAGAGCAGAGATATCAAAGGTTTTGCGAAATGAAACAAACCATTGAAAAAGAAATAGCACGGCTGAACGCAAAAACTGTACCGCCCACACCTTTAGTCAATAACTTTTTACAAAAACACAGCAGCACTTGTATTAATACGGGCATTAAACTATCGGAACTGTTGCGCAGACCGGAGATAACATATATTTCTTTGGCGGAAATAGACGACGAATTTCCCAACATCGAAAAAAGTATTGCCTATCAAGTTGAAATAACAGTCAAATATGAAGGATATATAAAACGACAGCAGAGAAGGGCACAATCCGAACAAAGACTCGATTCGATGAGAATACCAAGCGGTATCGATTATTTGTCTATTAACGGCATCAGAACGGAAGCCCGTCAAAAGCTCGACAAGGCAAAGCCGGATACTATCGGACAAGCATCAAGGATTGCGGGCGTTTCACCCGCGGATATTTCGGTGCTGCTAGTGTATCTAAAACGGAATAAAACTGCCTCTGATTGAAAATAATAAGTGTATTCGTTTGAATTCGGAGGGGTTTAAAATATGGTAGTGGCAGTTACCTCGGTGCTTGGCGCTGTTGCTCAACAGCTTCGCGCATTAGGCTATAATGTAGTGGAATACGGCAAATACAATTATCCCATCGATGCATTGGTTTATTTGGGCGAGGGTCTTTTGTCGTCACGCATGCTCGGTTGTGCTGACTCGAGCGGGCAAGGAGTTTTAATGGTTAATGCACAAAACAAAACAATTGCCCAGATTGATTATGCGTTAAAAAACCGTGTATACACCCCGCTTTTTTGATTGACTTATCTGCTGCGTTGGTGTATTATATTGGGGTATGAGGAATAGTATGAGTTTTATTATTCAAATTTTACACCTATCAACAGAAAGGCAGTTTGGTAATTATGATATATGTGGATAACGCAGCTACAACGGCGCTGAAACCGGAGGTTCTGGATAAGATGATGCCGTATTTAACAAGCAAATACGGTAATCCATCGTCGATATATACATTAGGTCGAGAGGCAAAAGAGGCGATTGAAAATGCACGCCAACAGATCGCCGATTCTATTGGTGCAAAAAAGGACGAAATATTTTTTACCGGCAGCGGCAGTGAGGCGGATAACTGGGCAATTAAAGGCGTTGCACAATCCGGCAAAGGCAGACATATAATAACATCTGCCATTGAACACCATGCGGTACTCCATTGCTTTGAATACCTAAAACGCAACGGTTTTGAAGTAACATATTTGGGCGTTGACAGTTACGGGTTAGTAAACCCCGACGATTTAAAAGCCGCCATTACAGACGATACAAGCTTAATATCCATTATGACAGCAAACAATGAAATCGGCACAATTCAGCCTGTTTCACAGCTTGGAGCTATTGCTAAAGAACACAAAATACCTTTCCACACCGATGCCGTTCAGGCGTTCGGACACATGCCGCTTGATGTGGATGATATAAATGCGGATTTACTTTCGATTTCTGCTCATAAATTGGGTGGCCCCAAAGGTGTAGGTGCACTTTATATTCGCAAAGGCACTCGAATATCACAGTATATGCATGGCGGTGCCCAAGAAAATAATAAAAGGGCATCGACGGAGAATGTGGCGGGAATAGTGGGTTTTGGTTATGCGGCAGTCCTCGCACAAAAAAAGATGGCTGAAAACATTGAAAAAATGCAGTCCCTAAGGGATGATTTTATCAAGCAAGTATACAATTCAATACCAAATTGCAGATTAAACGGGCATCCCACCAAGAGATTACCGGGAAATGTAAACTTTTCTTTCGATTTCATTGAGGGCGAATCACTGCTTTTAATGCTTGATTTAAAAGGCATAGCAGCATCCAGCGGCTCGGCATGCACCAGCGGATCGTTAGACCCATCGCACGTTTTGTTAGCAATCGGCTTGCCCCATGAAACGGCGCATGGTTCATTGCGTGTAAGCTTTTCCGAAGACAATACGGCCGAGCAGGCGGATACAATCATAAAAGAGCTTATACCGATAGTGCAAAGACTTAGGGAGATGTCCCCATTAACATAAAGGGTAAATATTATGAAACGGAGTGAAAATAATGCTATATTCGGATAAAGTAATGAGCCATTTTACAGACCCGCATAATGTGGGTGAAATTGAAGATGCAAATGCTATAGGTGAGGTTGGCAATAAAAAATGCGGCGACATTATGAAAATATATATGAAAATTGAAGACGATATTATAAAAGACGTTAAATTTAAGACGTTTGGTTGCGGTGCAGCTATTGCCACAAGCAGCATGGCTACTGACTTGGTTAAGGGCAAAACGATACAAGAGGCCCTTAGTCTTACAAACAAGGCAGTTGTAGAGGCGCTTGAAGGTCTGCCCCCCGTAAAAATGCATTGCAGCGTACTTGCCGAAGAAGCCATAAAAAGCACTATTGCGGATTACTATAAAAGGCAGGGCATAGACCCAACCCCTATTGTCGGTTCATCGGAAAGTTGCCATCAGAACTGTCCCTGTGATAAATAGTGTAGCGGTCGGTATGAGCGGCGGTGTTGACAGCAGTGTTACTGCGGCGTTGTTAAAAGAACAAGGCTATAATGTAATAGGTATAACAATGCAGTTACATAATGTTCAGCAATCGGA
The DNA here is from genome assembly GCA_012511915.1 of Clostridiaceae bacterium. Taxonomy (GTDB): domain Bacteria; phylum Bacillota; class Clostridia; order Monoglobales; family Firm-18; genus JAAZFB01. Next base: position 4,968 of record JAAZFB010000214.1, on the reverse strand, counting down.
TACAGGGTATTGTACCGGAGTTGATATCCGGGATGCCTCTCTTGCCGCCGAAAGGATTGGGATTCCCCATTATGTTGTGGATTTTACGTGTGAATTCGAAAGATTTGTAATTGATTACTTTGTAAATGAATATAAAAATGGCAGAACCCCTAATCCATGCATAGCGTGTAATAAGCATATAAAATTTGGTTCGCTTTTGAATAGGGCGAAGGCATTGGGGGCAGATTTTGTAGCAACAGGGCATTATGCGCGGGTTACACAAAAGGACGGACGTTTCTTGCTACAGCGTGGTGTTGATAAAAACAAAGACCAAACATATTTTTTGTATACTCTTTCCCAGCAGCAGCTCTCCCGTATACTTATGCCGCTTGGCGATAAAACCAAAGCGCAAACAAGGGAAATTGCCCGACGGTTTGGGCTTGTAACAGCCGAAAAAAAGGAAAGCCAGGAAATATGCTTTGTATTGGATAACGATTATGCTGCTTTTATTGAAAAGAGAGCAGGTATTTCCCCTTTTGGGGATTTTATTTATAATGGGCAAACCGTGGGTACCCATAAAGGTATAATTCATTATACGGTGGGGCAACGAAAGGGACTTGGCTTAGCGCTGGGAAAGCCCATATATATAACAAAGATTGACGCTGTTACAAACAAAATTCACCTCGGGGATGACGATCAAAGGCGCAGCACGATGCTTACAGCCGGTGAATTGAACTTTATACCGTTTGATACAATTCCCAAAGAATTTGCTTGTACCGCAAAAATACGGTATAATGCAAAGGATTCTCCATGTGTCGTCTATTCTGCTCAGGCGGGTGTGCGTGTAGTGTTTGAAAACGGGCAGAATGCCGTAACACCCGGTCAGAGCATTGTTTTTTACGACGGGGAAACGGTGTTGGGAGGGGGCATAATAGATGCTTGATTTAACTTTTCCGCATCTTAACGACAAACAGCGGGAGGCTGTTTTCGCGACAGACGGGCCTTTACTTATACTTGCCGGTGCAGGCAGCGGTAAAACCACCGTGCTTATAAATAAAGTAGCGTATTTGTTAAAATCTAAAAATGTACAACCTTATAATATCCTTGCGATAACCTTTACAAACAAGGCGGCGGCGGAATTGAAGATGCGCCTTGAAAATATGCTTGGCGTGTATGCGCAGGATATTTGGGCAAGCACCTTTCATTCTGCATGTGTCAAAATTTTGCGCGGTAACATAAAAAACCTTGATTATCCGTCACAGTTTAATATATACGACACGGCAGACCAATTGACTGTCATAAAAGAGTGTCTAAGGGAGCTAAACCTATCCGATAAAAACTTTCCGCCCAAACAGGTGCTGTCGGCAATATCACGGGCAAAAGATGAGCTTTTGACACCGGATTTATTCGAACAAACCCTTGGCGGTGATTATAGGTTTGGGCAGATTAGCAAGATATATCACCTTTATAACCGCAAACTAAAAAGATATGGGGCGGTTGATTTTGATGATATTATTATGTTGACCGTCCAACTATTTGAGCAGTATCCGGATGTTTTATCGCTTTATCAGACAAAGTTTAAATATGTTTTAGTTGACGAATATCAAGATACCAACCACGCCCAGTACAGGCTTGTAAGCTTGTTGGCGGGCAAACATCGCAATTTGTGTGTTGTCGGTGATGATGACCAAAGCATATACAAGTTTCGGGGTGCGGATATCGAAAACATATTAGGCTTTGAAAAACAATTCCCCGAAGCCAAGGTTATTAAACTTGAAGAAAACTATCGTTCCACCCAAACGATACTTGATGCGGCAAATAACATTATCAAGAATAATATCGGAAGAAAAGGCAAGCAACTATGGACAAGCAAGGGTGCAGGAGATAAGATTATTCTGTATAAAGGTCAAACAGAATACGATGAAGCACGATATATTGTGCAACAAATTGAGCAAACAGCCACCAGTTATAATGATTTTGCAGTGCTATACCGTATGAACTCGCAATCACGTGTTATTGAGGATGCACTTACACGTGCGGCTATACCATACCGTGTTCTGGGCGGGCTTAGGTTCTACGACAGAAAAGAGATTAAAGATGCAATAGCATATTTGCGTGTTGTTTTTAATAAGGGGGATAACGTCAGTTTAAAACGGATAATAAACGAACCTAAGCGAGGGATAGGCGCAACCACGGTGGAAAAGGTTGAACAAATTGCCGCACGTGAAGAAATAGACATGTTCGAGGTGTGCAAAAACGCTAATCGTTATCCACAACTTGAGCGTGCTGTTGTAAGGGTTAGACAGTTTACCGATGTTATTGAAAGGTTGAACATTATACAACAGCAACCACTTGATGCCTTTGTTCAAGAGGTACTTATCCAAACCGGGTACATTCCTGCATTGGAACAGGAAAACAGTGTTGAAAGTGTTACAAGGTTAGAAAACATATATGAATTTATATCATCTGCAAAAGAATATATACATACAACGGACACGCCAACCCTTGGCGAGTTTTTAGAGAATATTTCTTTGGTGGCAGATATCGATAATTATGATGAAACGCAAAACGCCGTTGTGCTTATGACTTTACACAGCGCCAAAGGGCTTGAGTTTCCGTTCGTATTTATAGCCGGAGCAGAAGAGGGTGTTTTTCCAAGCTATCTTTCGTTTTCGAGCAATGACGAATTGGAGGAAGAACGACGATTATGCTATGTAGGTGTTACGCGTGCAAAAGAACAGCTATACATAACACATGCCGCGACAAGAACTTTATTTGGCGCAACAAAACACAACCTGCTATCCCGCTTTGTTGAAGAAATTCCAACAGAGCTCATTGATAGACCGGCCTCGCACATGACCGCACAACCTAAGGACATATCAAGTATTTACATACCGGTATACAATCAATCTAAAACTGCAAAACCAAGTAAGCAGATGATGTCATTCTCCACAGGCGAAACGGTGCTGCATAAAAAGTTTGGACGGGGTATCATACTCAAAGCAGTTAATGTGGGGAACGATTATCACCTTGAAATTGCTTTTGATAGCTGTGGCACTAAGCAGCTTATGGCGGCTTATGCCAACTTGACAAAAGTTGAGAATTAACACTACAACGAACACATCGGGCGCGCACCATATTTTGAATGATTTTCCGCCATGCAAATCATCAAAAATCAGGCAATACACAAAGCATTACCCGATTTTCGCTGATTCACCTGACAAAAAAATCATTTTAATAATCTGTCACACGCCGAATGTTCGCTGTAGTGTAAATACATGCTGTTTTTGTAATGTTTTTTGAGATAGAAAGGGATGGTGGTTAGCTTGGGACATGAAAAAGGCAGGCAAATGCTTTATAAGGCTGTGTTAACGCTTAAGACGGAAGCAGAATGCGAGGCTTTTTTTGCCGACATTTGTACTGTAACGGAAGTTAAGGAAATGGCTCAGCGGCTTGATGTGGCAAAAATGCTGTCCGAAGGGCAGGTTTATAACACCATAGTTGAACAAACCGGCGCGAGCAGCGCAACGGTAAGTAGAGTAAACAGAAGTCTGAATCATGGGGAAAATGGCTATCAAATAGTACTATCGAGGTTACAAAGTTGAGTTATACGGATTTTGCATATATATATGATGAACTTATTAATGAAGACTATACGAACTGGGCAAATTATATCGAAACAATATTTTTGCGCTACGGCAACGGGATAAATCTTGTGCTTGATCTTGCCTGCGGCACCGGAAGCATCACAACCTTACTTGCAAAAAAGGGTTATGATATGATTGGGATTGACAAGTCCCCTGATATGTTAGCTGTTGCGGCGCAAAAAAAAGGAAGTCTTCCAATATGCTATACATGTCAAGACATGACGGACTTTGAGCTTTACGGCACTGTTGATGCTATAATTTGCACTTTGGACAGTATTAATTATATAACAGATACCGAACAGCTCAAAAAAACATTCGCTTTGGTGAAAAATTATTTGAATCCAAAAGGCTTGTTTATTTTTGATATAAACAGCAAACATAAAATCGCAAAAGTTCTTGGTAACAACACCTTTATATTCGATCAAGGCAATATATTCTATACATGGGAAAATGTTTACCATCAAAAAACGAAAATATGTACATATAAGCTGACTTTTTTCATCAAAAATGGGGCAAAGTATTATCGCAAGGATGAATTACAAAGACAACGCGCATACAGTCAAAATCAAATAACCCGTATGCTTGATCAAGCAAATTTGACCGTTTTAGGCTGTTTTGACGGTCTGACATTTAACCCGCCAAGCCAAACAAGCGGCCGCTTGATGTTTGTATGCAAAAATATTTGTTGACATTGGGAGTTGGCTATGCTACACTTTAGAAGTGTCATGTAATAGACACGCAATTTGTTTAGGAGGTTTTTTTGAATGCAAAAGGGTAAGGTCAAGTGGTTTAATGCCGAAAAGGGGTATGGTTTCATCGAAAGCGAAGACGGAACAGATGTATTTGTTCATTTTTCAGCCATAGCTATGGAAGGTTATAAGGTATTGGACGAAGGTACGGAAGTTCAGTTTGAAGTTATTGAAGGAGCTAAAGGACCACAGGCTGCAAACGTATCCAAAGTTTGATTGTCGGTCCTAAACATATAAATGTTTAATCGATAATGTAAAACACACAAAGCCACCGCTTATCATGCGGTGGCTTTGTTTTGTGTTGCGCTGCATGGGCGATAATAATACTAATAATAATACTAATACAATACTAAAATCAGTACAAATAAGATGTTTTTAATATTTTTGAGTTAAAATAGATGTAATTTAGTTCCAGATGTGATATAATCGTCTTAATTAGGGCTTACTTAAAAAGTCAAAAAGTCTAATTTTTCTAAAGAAAAATTAAATCTTTTGACTTCCAATCTGTATGGTTTTTGAGCGTTTTTGAACAAAAACCATACAGATTGGGTTTTAACAAAGTCAGCTTTTCCTTTGTTAAAACTTTAAGATGC
>JAAZFB010000213.1 GCA_012511915.1 Clostridiaceae bacterium | reverse complement strand
ATCTAACAGTGCCGGAAAGCCAGCGAAACTTTGCTTCAAAACAAAATCTACCGACTTATGCTGAAAAAATTGCAAAGCTAAAATCAGAAGGTGCAAAGCTGATTTTAATTTTTGGCATAGGCAGAATGTGTCATATAGCTTTTTGGGAACCTCATTTTGCCGCGGAATTTAGCACCGTTGATGAGTGGAAAAAACAAACGCACAGAATTGGCGCAAAACTTCATCCGCTTACAATAGAGCAAAACGCGATAACCAGTTTTAAAAGCCGAACAACATTGGTTCCATGCACTGCCAACACGGTAGGCCCCGGGCTCTTTTTGCAGGCTGATTATATTATAGGCGGCGCAGACGGCGCACTCGGACGCGGTATGGGATGGCAAGGCATGAGTTTTTTAACCACCCTGCATTATGGCCCTGATATGTGGATTCCGTCAACATTTATGCCTACACTACCCGGCAAGCTGTTCTACTTGAAAGAAATTGCAGGCCCGCTGGTGGCAGATGTGAATTAGTATTATGGGTGTCAAAGTAGGTAATGAACGGAAAGGGGAAAGCTTAACATGCTAAAGGATTCCAAATACATAAAATATCTTTCTGCTCTGTGTTTTATTGCCTATTTCACCAGCTATATAACAAGAATAAATTACGGTGCAATAGTTGCCGAAATTGTTACCGCCGAAGGGATTTTAAAATCTTCTGCTTCTTTTGTTATAACAGCAGGTTTCATCTCTTACGGGATTGGGCAATTGATAAGTGGATTTTTGGGTGATAGACTAAGCCCAAAGAAAATTATTTTTTGGGGGCTTATTGCTACATCTGTCTTAAATTTGTTGATGCCGTTTTGTAAAACTGTGCACAACATGATAATCGTTTGGGTTTTTAACGGCTTTGCCCAAGCTATGTTGTGGCCCCCGCTAGTAAAAATATTATCAACCTACCTTTCAAAGGAGGATTTTCGTAAAAGCTGCGTTACAGTGGCAATTTCGAGTTCGGCTGGTACAATTGCCGTATATTTATTTGCCCCGATGATAATTTATTTATCAGGATGGAGAACGGTATTTTTTGTATCAGGCACAATCGGAATGATTATTGCATTTATCTGGATTTTGGGTGTTAGTAAAATTGAAAGTCATTCAAATGAAAATAACGAACAACAAGAGCAAATAATAGTGGATATAAATAAAAACGACAATATTTCGTTAAAGAATCTAATTTTTCCTTCGGGATTGATTTTCATAGCAATCGGGCTTATTATGCAAGGCATTCTCAAAGACGGCGTAACAACATGGATGCCGTCATATATATCGGAAACCTTTAATCTTGACAGCTCTATTTCAATTTTATCGGCGGTCGTTTTGCCTGTATTTAGTATTATATGTTTTGAATTCGCCTCTTTTTTACAAAAAAAAGTTTTTACAAACGAGCTTACCTGCGCAACTGTCATGTTCTTTGCAGGGTTTTCAGCTATAGTCGTGCTCGTTTTTCTAAGTTCATATAGCGTTTTTTTATCAATAGCTTTGGCAAGCATTATCACAGGTTGTATGCACGGCGTGAATTTTATGCTCAATTCCTTAGTGCCGGTACATTTTAACAAATTCGGAAATGTTTCGAGGATTTCCGGCATGTTAAACTTCTTTTCATATACAGGTAGTGCTTTATCAATATACGGAATTGCAAAGCTTTCGGAAGTTTGTGGGTGGCAGTACACTGTTTTCGTATGGGCTGTTATCGCATTTATTGGAACAATAGCGTGTTTTGTATGTATTAGAAAATGGGAAAGGTTTTGCGGGTAATACTAAACAACATTTGCGGCGATTATTGGATGCCCGGGGCACCCATGGAAGTTGAGTTTTTCTTTTATATATCCTTTTGGATTTTCTTAAAGTAATACATCCGGTTGTCTGCTTCTTTAAGCACTTCCTGAAAATCAATCTTGTTTCCGCCTTTGAAGATGCTGTAACCATATGCGATTGTCGGCAGGTAACCGTCATTCTTACGCTCTTTTTCAAGGTTGTCTGCAATACTCTTAAGCTGGTGTTCAAGTTTTACCGGATCGCGATCCATTTTCCCTTTCATTACTGTACTGGTAAGCAGGATTACCACGTTTATTATATAAGCAGCTACAAAAATAAAAAACAAATTTCCTCTTTCATAATGGTTATTTGCATCAACATAAAACACAAATCCAAGCCAAGGTGATAAAACTGTTGCAAACATATTCAGAATTGACGGCAACAAAAGCAATTTATTGGTTTTAGGTATGTTCGCATCAAAAATTACAATTAGAATAATAGGAATTACCGGGGTCAATGCGAAACCGAAAACGTTACAGATTATACTGAGAAGACGCATATCGGCATTCCCGTTTTCGGCAAGTATGGTCCCGGCCTCTGACAAAATGATCAAAACGGTTAACACTGTGCCGAAATAAAAAGGTCCTTTCCGATTTTGATCCAGTATGTTGTTGCTGTATATTAAATAGCATAAAAAAATCAGCGCAGATATATCTATTAAATATGTCGCAATATAATTCCCCAGCATTTGAAGGCTCCTTTATAATAATACTAATCCTTTATTTATTAACGGGTTCTTCCAACGCAGCATGACGAAAAATGAACAAGTGCAAAACTAATACTGAACATTAATTAAAAACCCGAACAGAAAAAATCCTCGCAAATCTTAATTGGTTTTTAATTAGTGTTTAGTATCATTTTGTTTCTTTTTTTCCAGTTAATCAAAAACAGAACACCAATTATAAATGCAGGTCCCGCAATAGTTAGACTCCATGTTATAGCAATATACCACTGTAATTCAGAATTGACTGCACTAAATGCCACAAATACGATATATAAAAGACCCGCAACGAAATAACTTACTGCGCCAACGATTTCCTTCCTCCACGCTATGATCAGCAAGACGATCATAATGATAGATGGAATATTGTGCATAAGTAAACCAATCAAGATTTCTCCTGCGTTTTTTCCCAACTCAAACACATCAAGAGAAAACAAAGTCAAAAAGCAAATAAACAAAATCGATAGAACCCTTGGAGTCCAATACAATACTTTCCCTGTTTTCTTCATTATATTATTCCCCTTTCAAATCCAATCTATGGTAAACGCTTTAATACTAAATTCAATCAAATATAGCACTATATTTGATTGAATTTAGTATAATTAATTATTCAAGGCTTTCAGCAACAACAATTAAACGCCAGCTTTTTGCATCATAATTATTCATTTTATAATCCCCGTACATCCGTATATTTGTGAATCCAGCCTGTGAAAGCAATCTTTTATAATCTTCATCAAGAAGTATTCTGTAGACAATATCGTATTGATTGCTTTCCAAATGCTCTGCACTATGGAACAAATCCAATATATGAATGGTTTGGAACCGGTCATCATTCTCCTTAACAAAAATTCGTGAAAAATCCGGCCGATTAACAACGACTTCAATGGAAGGTAAAGATAGCGTGAAATGTGTTGTTCCTTGCGTTAAAATCAATAACCCGTTTTTACTCAACCTATTCTTCATTGAGCGAAGAGCTGTCAATAAATCCTCATCGGTATGTAAATGTGGTAATGAGTTTGTTAGACATACAATTGCATCAAATTTTATTTCAAATACCTGCTCTAAAAAACGAAAATCACATTGTTCCAGTGGAATAGTACAGCCTCTATTATGCAAATTTTTATGCGCTACCTCAAGCATTGCTTTTGAAAAGTCTGAACCCCAAACATTGTATCCCAACTGCGCCAGCATTAACAGATGTTGACCTGTTCCGCAAGCACAGTCTAAAACATTCTTAACTCCATGTTCAGAGAAAATTTTATTTAGAAATGTTTTCTCATCACCTAAGTACGCTTCTATTGGTCCAAATTCGTCATAGTCATAAGCAAATTTATCATATAAATCTTTCATTAACTAATCCCCTTTCTTTAT
>JAAZFB010000212.1 GCA_012511915.1 Clostridiaceae bacterium | reverse complement strand
TGCTATTCCCTTTCCGATACCTCTCGAAGAACCTGTAACCAGCGCCTTTTTCCCTGTTAAATCGAACATTATTACACCTCCGGCTACTGTCATTGTATACAATGTCTGAGCTGTTTTAAAGATAAAAAAACAGCAAATTTAATAGTGTAATTTGCTGTTGACATGCGATATGGATAGATATATAATTATACATTTATTATATTCAATCAATGAGTGACGCATAAAAAAAGAAAATAGCCTCCAAATATGATACGACGTTTAACGGCAAAGAAAAACAAAGTATTAAAGGAGCTATTTTCTTATGAATATTATACCAAAATACCTACGGTGCCAAGTTACAGCGGATATTTACCATACTTGCGCGCCGTCTCAAAATAAACTCTGACATTCTCTTCAGGGGTCCCGTCTCTTATAGAATCACTTGTACCAAGTATAAACCTGCCCCCGGGGCCGGCAATACGTATTGCTTCCATAACAGTATCTCTTACTTGCTCAGGCGTGCCCATCTGTAATACATAGATGAGATCTGTATAACCCTTTAAGGTCATTTTGTTTCCGACAATGCGTTTTGCTTCAGCCAGATCAACATCCCCAACGGGAGGCGGCGTAATTGTTTCCAAAACATCCGCACCTGTATTTACATAATCTTCTAAAACACTCATACACTTACCATCATCGTAAAGGTCATATGTTCCATCATATTTGTGTACCAAATTCACATGCTCTTTCATCAGAGGTATAAACTCTTCTCTAAATATTTTTGGCGACCATCCGCTACTAAGAGATGTGTAATACCAACACCCGAAAATATTAGTAAATCCATTTTCCAAACACACCTTTGTTTGACACATTATATGATCATAAAAGAGTTTAATTATATCGTCAAAAAACTCTTTATCCTCATAATAGTCTATCATAAGGTTTTCCATACCTCTCGCGTCTCCTGCGAAATAGTCAATCGGCGAATGAATGACGGTCTGTATCAGACCTTTTTCACCCATAGTATCGTTCAATTTTTTCAGGTTGCTGATATCACAATGCTTTTTCGGATCAGGTAATATGTACGCAATTTTTTCAAGATCACTCCTATCCTTAATGAGCCATTCTATCTTCGTTGGATCAGGTGCGATGCCATATCCGCAGCCGGAAGGCGGAACTTTAGCAATATCCTGAATTTTTCCTGCAGGCGTATGAAAAACCCTTTTTACTATTTTTATGCCATTTTCTTCCCACTCCTGCATCTCAAGCTTTATATCCTTTGAATATGAGGTGTCTACATATACGTTAAAAATAGGATTAGCCAGACCACTAACGGCATTTAAAGTAATATCAAAATCGTATTCTGTTTGGAATTTCAAGTTGCTTTCAAGTGAATGCTCCCCGTATTTATCCAGCAGGTATGCAAATAATCGCGGCGAAACCGGCACCATATCCGTTTCCTGCCCTTTTGTTGCAGCTAAAATTCGTTCTCTGCTTGTCATAGTCTTCATAAGTTTTCATCCTCATCATTCTACTCAGCGTTTACTGAGCGTTCTTAGGATAAGAGCTTTATACCCAGAAAAAACCTCAACGTTTTTATCAAAGCTCCGCCGGATTTAATATCCGTTCTCTTATAACACAATAATAATTCAACAGGAAAATGTTTTCAATAGTTTAAGCGAATTCCTAAATTAATTTATAATAATCAAAATTATGTTTTATAATGTGTGCTTCGGGCGCTGTAATTGTATAAAATCGGGTAGGAGAGGGTGAC
>JAAZFB010000211.1 GCA_012511915.1 Clostridiaceae bacterium | reverse complement strand
CGGCGGTGTTGTAAACGACCATCACGGCGTTGGAATTAAGCTGGGAAGGCTTATGAAGGAACAATACGGTCCTGCCATGCAGGTTTTTGAAGGGCTTAAAAAACAGCTTGACCCCAACGGAATAATGAATCCGTATAAGCTAGGCCTATAAGGAGGATAGGGAATATGTTAATTTCGGATAAGAGTAAAAATACAATAGACGCATGCAGATTCTGCTGGATGTGCCGTCATATATGCCCGATAGGTAATGTAACAGGGCAGGAAAGAAACACAGCAAGGGGCAGAGCACTATCCCTTTCAATGGTAGAGCGAGGAGTGGAGCTTAGCTTTGATATAATGGAAAATGTGTATGAGTGTGCATTGTGCGGTGCCTGCACAAATGACTGTGCAACAGGCTTTGACCCGGTTGAGTTCACAAAGGCTGTAAGGCTTGAGGGTGCGTTAAACGGAAAGACACCTGAGTATATAAATACTTTGATTGATAACATAGAGGTGACAGGAAACCCATACGGTATAAAGGGAATTGGCATCGAATTAAAAGCTGAAATAGGTAGTTTGTCTGAATCGGCCGATGTATTGTTCTTTTTAGGTGTTGACGCAAGGGTTAAAAGCCCTAAATCCGCAATTAATGCAATTAAGCTTTTAAAAAAAGCAGGAGTTGAATTTACGGTTTTGACAAACGAGCCTGATAGTGGATATTTTATGGATACACTTTTAGGCAAGGCGGAGGAAACAAGGCAAATAATGAAAAACACCGCAGAAATTCTGAAAAATTATAAAACAGTTGTTGCATATGACCCAGCCGATGCAAAGGTATTTTTAAGGGAATACAAGGAGTGGGGCATTGACGTCGGGGCAAATGTTAAAACTTTTACATCATACCTAAATGAACTAATTAAAGATGGAAAGCTTAAACCGAAAAAGTCAAACAAAACAGTAGTCTTCCAAGACCCTGCACTGCTTGCAAGGGATTTGGAGGAAATACAAGAAGCAAGAGAGATATTAAATGCTTGCGTAAACACAAAAGAAATGTTATTATTCGGTAAGGAAACTGTTTGGGCAGGAAGCATTCTTATGAATGAATATTTGCCAAAGGTGATGACATTGACAGCACAGGCAAGATGGAAAAACGCACTTTCGACAGGTGCGGATGCCCTTGTTACAGCAAGCGTATCGGAATATGAAATTCTTTCAAAAGAAAAGCCCGAAAATATAGAGCTCTTAAGCATAGAAGAAATAGTATTGGGAGGGCTTGAATAATGTTAGTTACACTTAAAGAAATACTTGATTTAGCTGAAAAGGGCGGATTTGCAGTACCTGCCTTTAACACATATAATATGGAAACAGTAATGGGTGTGATTGCGGCAGCAGAGGAGAGAAAAGCACCCGTTATCATTCAGTCATACAGCAGGCTTTTTAATTCGGATAATGGCTATTATTTATCACCAATTATCCTTGCAGCTGCAAAAAAAGCCACTGTTCCTGTTTGTTTTCACTTGGATCATGGTGCTACAGAGTTTGAGGTTATTCGCGGAATACGATATGGATGCAGCGGAATAATGATTGACGCTTCAAGCCTGCCAATGAATGAAAATATTGAGATGACACAAAAGGTTGCAAAAATGTGCCGTGATGTCAATATTTCGGTTGAGGGTGAAATTGGTCACGTCGGAACGGTGAATGATGACTCAATGGGCGAGTTTACAACAGTTGCAGAGGCAAAGGAATTTACAGAGGCAACAAGAGTTGACGCACTTGCGATTTTGGTAGGCACGGCACACGGACGTTATAAAAAACCACCGAAGCTTGATATTCAAAGAATAAAGGACATACACAATGCAGTTGACACTCATCTTGTTCTGCACGGTGGTTCAGGCGTGCCGGATGAAGAAATAAAGGCGGCAATTTCGGCAGGAATACGAAAAATCAACTTTGGTACAGATGTGTGCTATTCCTTCCTTGATAAAGTATTTGAAACATCAAGAAGCATTTTTGCGATAGACATCTTTATGAAGGATGCAACAAACTCGGTCAAGGAGTTTGCGATTAGTAAAATAAAGCTTTTAGGGGCTGATGGTAAGTATGAGTGAAATAGTCGGCGTTGGTGCTTGCGTATACGACACGCTTATATTAGCGGATTCCTTTCCTGCGGAGGACACAAAGCTTATTGCGAAAGGCGTAATGCAAAGCGGCGGAGGTCCCTGCGGAACGGGCTTGGTTGCGGCGGCAAAGCTTGGCGGTAATTGCGGATATATTGGTGTTTTGTCAGAGGACAGCGGAGGAAAATTTCTGCTTAATGATTTCAGAAAATATAATGTTGATACATCAAATGTAAAGATTGAAAAAGGAGGCTCGTTTTCTTCATATATCTTGATAAACGAGTCGAATTCTACAAGAACCTGTATAGTTTACCGAGGTGATTTACCGCCTTTAAGTCTTAATGAACAACAGATTTCAGCGGTTGAAAATGCGAAAATCCTTATGGTTGACGGTAATGAGCTTTCAGCCGCAATTAAGGCGGCAAAGGCTGCAAAAAACAGTGGTACAAAGGTTCTGTATGACGCAGGCGGTTTATACAAGGGTGTTGAAACCCTTTTGCCATATGCCGATATTCTTATTCCGTCAGAGGAGTTTGCACTTGGTTTTACAGGTGAAAAATCAGCAGAGGAAGCGGCGAAAAAGCTTTATTCACAGTTTAATTCCGACGTTGTTGTTATAACACAGGGCAAGGAAGGCGGAATTTGCTATGACGGCAAAAGCATAGAAAAATACAGCGCATTTGTCGTAAATGTAGTTGATTCCAACGGTGCCGGTGATGTTTTTCACGGAGCATTTGCCTTTGCACAGGTTATGGGATTTGATTATTATAAAAGCTGTATATTTTCGAGTGCAACCTCGGCACTTAAATGCACTAAATTAGGGGCAAGGGCAGGTACGCCGACATATACAGAGGTTATTGATTTTTTAAGGAGGAACGGTTATGAGCTATAAAAAAACATGGGATATGCAGTACGGTTGTGACGGCATTATCACTATGGAAAACAGCAGCCTTGATATGCTTGAGGTTGATATGCTGAAATTGAAAAAAGGCGACAGCAAGAATTACAACGAAAAAAACAAGGAGTATTCCCTTGTAATATTGGGCGGTAGCGCCACTGTAAAGGGAAATGACTTTTCATATGAAAACATTGGCAAGAGAAAAGATGTTTTTGACGGACCCGCAACCGCAGTTTATATACCAAGAAATAATGAGTTTACAATTACAGCAACAGAGGACGTTTCGATTGCGGTTTGCAAATCACCTGCCGAGGCGGATTTTGAGCCTGTTTTGGTTAAGCCTGAGGACGTTATTATTAAGGATTTGGGCAGGGACGGCTGGAAGCGTCAGGCACATTTTATAGTTGATGAAAGGATAAATGCAAACCTTATATATATCGGTGAGGCATATGTCAAATCAGGAATGTGGGCAAGCTATCCTCCGCATAAGCATGATGAGGATAATATGCCGACAGAGGGCCTTTTGGAGGAAATATATTATTTTGAATTTGACAAGCCGACAGGCTTTGGAATACAAAAAGTATATTCAAAAGAAGGAGATATTGACGAAACCTATACAGTTAAAACAGGCGATATAGTTGAAATTCCAAAAGGTTATCACCCGTTTTGCTGTGCACCCGGTTATGATTCATATTACCTTTGGATAATGGCAGGCAAAAACAGAGGATTTTATATGACAACGGAGGAAGGTCATAAATGGCTGACAAAATAGTTTCAGGAAAAACAAATGGCTTTTGTGTCATAATAAAACGAAGCATTGATACAGCGTGGTGTATATTCAGGAATATTCGGTGAAAATTTCAAAATAACAGGGGTATAGGCTTATGAAATATTTACTTGGTATTGATTTCGGCGGCGGTGCGTCAAAGGCAACACTGCTCGGCGAAAACGGAGTAATTGCGGCAACGGCTACTGTGGAGTATCCCACATTTTATCCAAAACAAGGCTAAGCAGAGCAAAACCCATCAGATTTGTATGCGTCCGTTAAAACAAATATTGCCTCCGTTCTTAAAAAAAGCGGAGTTTTAGCTACTGACATATCAGCAGTTTGCCTTGATGCCGCAACCCATACCGCCGTGCTTTTGGACGAGGGGTTTAATGTTTTGCGACCATCAATATACTGGACTGACAGCCGAAGCGTTGCAGAGGTTTCATACCTTAAAGAAAAGTATAACGACCTTATATTAAAGCAGGCACTTCACAAGCCGGATACTATTTGGACGCTCCCACAGCTTATGTGGGTTAAGGATAATGAGCCTGAAATTTGGTCAAAAACAAAACGCATCCTCTTCGCAAAGGATTATGTGCGTTATCTTTTGACGTGCGAATATTGCACTGATTACATTGAAGCACAGGGCAGTATGCTTTTTGATTACAACCAAATGAAATGGTCAGACGAGCTTTGCGAAATACTGGGTTTTGACATTGAAAAACTTCCGCCCGTTGTTGCTCCTTCTGAAATTATCGGCAGTATTACAAAAAGTGCGGCAGACGAAACAGGGCTTTGCGAGGGTACAAGGGTAATCTGCGGAACAACCGACACCGCACTTGAGGTGTTCGCATCGGGTGCAATAAATAAGGGTAATATGACGATCAAGCTTGCAACAGCAGGCAGGATTTGCGTTGTTACTGCAAAGGCATATCCAAACCAGAATTTAATAAATTATTCACATATAATAGACGGGCTTTGGTATCCCGGAACGGCGACAAAATCCTGTGCCGCATCATACAGATGGTATCGTGACACCTTCGGCGGCGACTTTGGTAATCTTGATGAGTCGGCAGCCAAAATACCTGTGGGATGTGGCGGACTGATGTTTCACCCCTACTTAAACGGTGAATTAACTCCATATGCCGACCCTCTTTTGCGTGGAAGTTTTACAGGCGTTCGTGCAGGGCATACAAAGGCACACTTCACAAAGGCAGTTTTAGAGGGTGTTGCACTTTCCCTTCTTGACTGTAAAAAAGCTTTAGATGAGATAGGAATAGAATATGAAGATAACGCATTTATTATAGGCGGCGGCTCAAAAAGTTTGCTTTGGCGACAGATTGTTTCCGATGCTTTGGGAATAGAGCTTGTTCTTACCGAAAACAATGATTCTTCGTTCGGCTCGGCAATGCTTGCAGGCGTTGCGACCGGAGTTTTTGAGGGCTTTGAACATGCCATTAATAAATGCACTAAAACAGTAAGCACAACAAAACCGAACAAAGAGAACTCAAAAGAATACCAGGAAATATTTGAGTTATATAAAGAAATACATGATGCACTTGCACCTGTGTATCATAAAATGAAGCTATGAGAATTGTCGTTTGTGTAAAGCCTGTAAAGGGTGAAATTAATCCCTTTGACGAATGTGCTTTGGAGTGTGCGTTGCAGGTTGAAAATGCTGAAATAACTGTTTTGAGCATGGGTGTACCGTCAACAGCAAATATGCTGAAAGCATTGACAAGGCTTGGAATAAGCAGGGCAGTTTTGCTGACGGACAATGCTTTTGCGGGGGCACATACCCTTGCAACAAGCTATACTTTGTCCCTTGCAATTAAAAAACTTACCCCCGATCTTGTTATTTGTGGCAGACAAAGTATAGACGGAGATACTGCACAGACGGGTCCGTGTCTTGCTCAAACCCTTGGCTTTTCTGTAATTACAAATGTTCTTAAAATTAATGATATAACTGATAAAATAAAATGCACAACTAGGATAGGGGAGGAAGAAGCTACATTTCCTGCTCTTATTTGTGTTGAAAAAATAAATACTCTGCGTTTCCCGAGCGTTAGGGCGAAAACAAAAGAGGTTGTAATCTGGAATGCTCAGGATATTGATGCAGATGTGTCAAAATGCGGCGCAAAAGGCTCGCCCACAAAGGTCTTGAAAACCTATGAATGTAATACAGGGCAGCGAAAGTGCAAATTTATCAAACCCGATGAATTGATAAGTGTTATTGAGAAAGAACGAAACAAGACGAGAACAGAAATTGAATTAACACAGTCCGATGTTAAGTTCGATGAAATATGGGCCGTGGGTGAGGAGCTTAAAGAGGCGGCTTTATCAGTTGCAAAAAGCGTTAGGATAATCGAAAAACAACCGCCTCATATAATTGCACAGCTTGCAAAGGAGCATAGGCCTAAGGCAATCCTTTGGACTGCTGATTTTTGGGGCAGAAAAAATGCTCCAATGGTTGCGGCGATTTTGCAAACAGGTCTGTGTGCTGATTGCACGAATTTGGAAACAGACGGCGAAAAGCTGTATATGTATCGCCCTGCCTATGGGGGTAGCTTAATTGCAAAAATAGAGTGCAGGACATATCCCCAAATGGCGACTGTACGAATTGCCGAAAGTAATCAAGACGAAATAATCGTTGCAGGCGGAAAGGGTGCGAAGGACGATTTTGGGCTTGTAAAGGTTTTTGCAAAAAAGCTTGGGGCATCTGTCGGTGCTTCAAGAGGTCTTGTCGATATGGGAATAGCACCGTATGATATGCAAATCGGCTTATCAGGCAAATCCGTAAGCCCTATAATATATATAGCCTGTGGAATTTCGGGCAGCGTTCAACATACCTGTGCAGTAGAAAAGGCAGGAACGATAATAGCAATAAACAGCGATAAAAATGCAAGGATATTTGAATATGCTGATTATGGTGTTGTGGGAGAAATAGAAGAATTGAAATATCTATTCACAAATTAAAAAACAGAGTGTGGAGGAAACTAATACTAATTCGCGTTAGAAAAATTCCATTAATTGCGAATTAGTATTACTTTGCTTTGCATTCCATGATAAATCTGTGTAAAATGATTTTCGCAGATTTCATCTGTAATACTATTTCTCATTTAAATATTGACAAACTTTTTTTTCATACTAAACACTAATTAAAAACCAACTAAGATTTGCGAGGATTTTTTCTGTTCGGGTTTTGAATTTTGAGGGCGAATAACCATTGTTATTTAACCGAAAAATTCGAAAGTCGATCGGGGAAAAGACCGCAAAGACAGTCGGTTTTTATTAGTGTTTAGTATCAATAGCGGCCGCAATCAGCGGCCGTTACACGGAAAATAGTATCAGTAACATTATATATAAAAATTATTAAGAAAACAAGGTAAATCAAAAACTTTCAAATGGGGAAATCAAAAACTTTCACCCCCCTTGACGATACAAGGCTAATAGTGTAAAATGGTGACTATGCAGTCAATGAATAACACTGCCGAAAAGATTGCGCTATATTTGTTTGAATTTAGTATAATAATGAAACTGGACCAAAAATCGAGGGTTGGTCAGGTAATCATGACCAAGGGTGGATGAGCGACGGCTATCTTGATGTGATTAGCTGTGCAATAGACAATGTTAAGAGGGTTATAGAAGAGAACGGTGACGGGTATACCGTTATTGTAACTGCGACCATGGCGGCTACGACCGCGGTCACGTAACGGATCTGCCTGAGGATATGACAATACCGATATTTTTTTAAGGTAAGGAATTTGAGACATGGAAGGAGCTTCACGGAATAAGTATTCTTGACCTTGCTCCCACAGTTATTAATATAATGAAGCTCACCACACCACGGGAGTGGGACGGAAAATCTGTTGCGGGAAGGTAATTAAAATGAGTATATTTTTATCCACACTAAATCAGACAACATTTCTATTTACATTTATTGCAATTGGTTACCTGCTTTCAAAAACGAAGCAGCTACCTGAAAATTCAGCAACGGTTTTGTCTAAACTGGAAAATAATGTGTTTATACCGGCTCTTGTACTGGGAACCTTTATAGAGAACTTTACTGTAGAAAAAATTTCTTCTATGTGGAAGCTGCTTCTTGTCAGCTGCATTATAATGATTATAGTAGTCCCCGTTGTAATTTTAATTTTAAAATGTCTTTTAAAGGACAAATATATCAGAAATATTTATACATACGGACTTTCATTTTCAAATTTCGGATTTATGGGAAATGCAGTTGTAAGCGCGCTTTTTCCTGAAATATTTTTTGAATATCTTATCTTCACACTTCCTCTGTGGACTCTTATCTATATGTGGGGAGTACCCAGCCTGCTTATTGCTGATTCAGGTCAGCAAACACTTTCCCAAAAACTTAAGAATTTTGCAAACCCTATGTTTATTGCCATGTTGATTGGTATGACTATCGGTCTTGTAAAGCTTACGCTTCCGGGATGGCTTACCTCGGTAATAGATGTATCGGGAAGCTGTATGTCCCCGGTTGCAATGCTTTTAACCGGTATTACGGTGTCACGAATCAACCTTAAAAGGACATTTACCGATATGGGGATTTATGCGGTTACAATTGTGCGACTCATTATTCTGCCTCTGGCATTTGTGGGAATTGCAAACTTTATTCCCATGGACAGAACTGTTTATCTCTGTGCGCTCTGCTCCCTTGCAATGCCTTTGGGACTTAATACCATCGTTATTCCCAGTGCGTACGGTAAGGATACTTCTATACCGGCAGGTATGGCAGTGGTTTCTCATTTGTTTTCCTGCATAACTATCCCTTTGCTGTTTATGATTGTGGTATAAAATAGGACTTTTTTACATCTATTGACCTTATTTGCTCCCGGACTTTCTCGCATATTTATCGCTCAGGTCATTGATTTGGTCTGTAAATTTTGCAAGTTCTTTATTTGTTAACCCTCGACTTAATTCTATAACTACTTTAAGTCTGTTGAAAGCAGACATCAGTTTTTCATAAGCAATGTTTGCACGCTTGCGACCTTCTGACTCTTTCGTCAACTTTACAACTTTTCCATATTTGATGCACTCTCCCGTTACCAGGTCGTATTCATCGCCACTATAAGGTGCTATTGATGCAAACTGCAATTTATTTTGTATTGTCTGAACAAAACTATCACATATAATATCTTCACCGTGATTTACAAAAACCTTTTTAGGTGGTGTCTCTAAAGAACCAAGCCAATCAAGAAGCATATCACGGTCGGCATGACCGCTAATACCCACAATTGTATCTATTCTTGCCTTAACCTGAATCTCCTCACCGAAGAGACGGACTGAAGTTGCTCCGTTTACAAGTTTTCTGCCAAGGGTTCTTTCCGCCTGGTAGCCTACAAACAAAACCGTATTGCACTCTTTCCACAAATTGTGTTTTAAGTGGTGCCTGATTCTACCGGCTTCACACATCCCGGATGCAGATATAATCACCTTAGGTACTATGTCAAAATTGATGGCCATAGAATCCTCTTTGGAAACGCTAAGGCGAAGCCCTTGGAAATCTATCGGGTTTATCCCTTGTTTTAATAATTCTAATGTCTCATTATCATAATAATCAAATAAATTATCCCGATAAATCTTGGTTGCTTCAACAGCCAACGGCGAGTCAACATATACAAGAAAATTCTCAAATCCTTTTACAAGCTGCTGTTCTTTGATTATTCTAAACAGATATAAAAGTTCCTGAGTTCTGCCTATTGCAAATGATGGAATTACAAGGTTCCCGCCTTTTGAAAAGGTTTTATGCATTATTTTTGTAAGTTGCGCTATGTAATCCGGACTCTCGCCGTGAATTCTATCTCCGTATGTTGATTCTATAACAACATAATCCGACTTTATAGGTTTTTGCGGATCTCGAATCAAGGGCCTTGATATGTTTCCTAAGTCTCCGGAAAATAAAATTGTTTTTTCTTCCCCTTGTTCATTTAGTGTAAAGTGTATACTTGATGAACCAAGCAGGTGACCGGCGTCAATAAACCTAATCGTTATTCCCTTAAATATTTCTATTGGTTTGTTATACCCATAATTCTCAAATAGTTTAAGGGACTCAGTGGCATCTGCAATAGTATAAATTGGTTCGTATTTTTCAGATCCTGATCGTTCTGCTTTTCTGTTATGCCACTCAGACTCTTGCTCTTGAATGTGTGCAGAATCCAGGAGCATAATACTACAAAGTCTATGTGTAGCTTCCGTTGCATATATTGGCCCCAGGTATCCTCTGCTAAACATCGCCGGTATCATTCCCGAGTGATCAATGTGCGCATGAGTTAAGCAAATTGCATCAATTTCGGATGGTGATACGGGAAGCTCAGAATTCTGGTAGGTATCTCTACCCTGTTCCATACCGCAGTCAATCAAAATTTTCTTGCCGCAAGCCTCTAACAGGGTGCAAGAACCTGTAACTTCATGGGCAGCACCAATAAATGTTAGCTTCATATCCAACCCTTCTCTTTAATAAAATAATCCAACCATGAAGATTGGATTATAGTATTTTATTTAATGGGCATTTTTAACACCCAACTATTTCATTGTATCATATGTAGAGAGTGTTTGTAAATAGATTCTTTTCGTGCAGAAAAAATTCTCCCTAATGCCTAAAATAGTTAATACTATTTTTTATAAAATGTCAATTGAAAAAGGGTATTTAATGTGATATTATCTAATCGAAGGAAGGGAGGCAGATTCCATTGACAAAGTAAGCAAGACATTTAAGAAAACAAGCGGAGATTTGAATATTGGGAAAACACGGCGGTGTTACGCTTGATATGCATGGAAAGTTAATGTAATATAATTCAATTCAAATCAAAGATAGGGTTCTTAAATAGTCTAAAGCTCTCGTCTTTTGAAACGTTACAATAGTACCCCAAGGTATTCTCACTTGAGAGAAAAACAGATATGGCGGGTTGATGATTTGTAAGTAAGTGACAAAAGACAGATAAAGAAAGAGAGGATAATCAAACGATGCTAGATCCAAAAAGTGAACAGAAGTGACCTCTGATTGCAATAAAAAAAGCAGTCAGGGGTCACTTCTTTTTATAGATTGTAATACTAATACTCAATTAAAATTACAACAAAAAACCTGTCTTTATTCCGTAATTCTGCGTTGGAAGTGCACGTCAATACATAAAGTATTTGTTGACAAGTCTCATATTTTTTGATAATGTAATACTGATATCCAATTAAAATATCAAAAAAAACTTGTTCTTTCCAAGCCATGCTTCGTTGGAAGAACCCGCCAATACACAAAGTATTTAATACTAATCCTTAATTACCGCTTATATAAAGCTGTATGACAGGGATAATATCTCGGTAAAATCGGTGGCTATGGCTGGCGGACCGACAGAGAGTGAGGTTTGGGTAAACTCGATTGAACATATTCTTGGTATACCGATAAAGGTTATAGATGGTGCATATGCCGGAGCTGCAGGTGCGGCGGCTGTCGCGGGAATAGGAATCGGGGTTTTTAAAAATGAGGCGGAAGCTTTTAAAATATTTAATGGAAATAAGGTGAATACATGAAATCCGAATCGTTGGCGCAAGCAAAAAACGCATACAAGATTGAAGCGGAATGTATAAGCAAAATGCTTCTATATTTTGATGAGCAAGCATTTTCAAAGGCGGTTGAGTTGTTAAAAGAAGCTCCCCGAATCGGAACGGTGGGATGCGGTCATTCGGGTATTATATGTCAGCATTTTGCTCATTTGTTGTGCTGTATAGAACGTCCGGCAAGATTCATTTCACCTGCTGAGGCAGTGCACGGCGCGACTGGGTTTTTGCAAAAGGGTGATGTCTGCGTATTTGCCTCACGGGGTGGAAAAACAAAGGAGCTTTTACCCATTTTGGATATATGCAAATCAAAGGGTGTTCATATAATTACGGTTACAGAAAACACCGATGCGCCTCTGGCATTAAACTCCGATGTGGTTTTAAAACAGTATGTCAACAGGGAAACGGACAAATATAACTCACAGGGTACAACCTCAACAACGGCGCTTTGTATGATTTTCCACTCGCTCCAGGCAGCGTTGATTGAAGAAACAGATTTTATTAATGAGCAGTTCGCGCTTATCCATCCCGGTGGTGCGGTGGGCGAAAGGCTTAGTAAAAAATAAATATATAGGACAAGGAGAGATTTATAATGGAATTTAAGGTTTATCAAAAAGAACTGGAACTGCAATCAAGGGGTTGGATACCCACATTTCATGATGTATCGAAAGAGGTGCTTGAAATAGTTAAAGCATCGGGCGTTAAAAACGGTACATGCACAATAGCATCACATCACACTACTTGCTCAGTAATGATTCAGGAATGCTCGCATGACATTGACTCGTTTGACCTTGAATATTTACAGCACGATCTACTTGACATTATGAGAAAAATGATTCCTGATTTTGCTGAAGAGCATCAGTACCGCCACCCCGGTCCGATACACGCTCAGTTCGGCAGATATGTAAACGAGCCGGGCGACTTCACAAGCATGAACACGGATGGTCATTTAAGAAGTGCGTTCTTCGGCAGAAGCGAAGCAATGACAATTAAAGATGGAGAGCTTGACGGTGGAGAGTTTGCTCACATTTATTTTGTCGACTGGGATCATGTACGCGCACGTCACAGACAGCTTAACGTAACTGTTATGGGTACAACTGATGATATTGAGGATAGAAAGTGGAACAACGGTGAAACAATCAATACACTCCATAAGTTTACTGATGAGGAAAAGGAGGACGATGTTCATTATACTCTTCAACCGCAGAGATAAAGCGTGCCAAAAAATGTGCTGTTTTATATTGAAAACTTAGTAATCAGCAGTAACCGCCATTTAACGATATTTAAATCGCTTTGTAACCCCAACAACTCAAAAAAACAACCAATACACCACAGTAAAACTACAAATCTCGTTTTTTAATCAAGGTGTCCGGCGTTCGAATCTTCGATGGGTTACCAGTAAAGGAATCCCCTAACATCAGTATTTATGTGGTGTTAGGGGTTTTCAGTTTTTATAATACTAATTCGCGTTAGAAAAATTTCATTAATTGCGAATTAGTATTATATTAGTTTTAAGTATTTTTCAAGATTTTCTTTTGATACTGCTATGGAAGAAATGCAATCTTCTGCTCCCTCGTATTCAATTGAAAGAAAGCCATCGTATTTCGCCTTTTTTAAAGCTCGGAGGCAAGCAAGGACGGGAACATTACCTTCCCCAATTACAGTACCCTTAAAATAATTCCCCCCTCTTGTGGCAGCCATACTAAATCTTGGTACGGTACCGTCAAAGAATAGCATATCTTTTGCGTGGGCGTGAATTGCATAAGGAGCAACTCTTGATACTGCGGTAAGAGGGTTTTCGTCAACGCACAAGAAGTTCCCTATATCAACTAAAAGGCCATAGTTTCTGTGGTTTACATAGTTGTAAAGCCTTTCCATCCTGTCGCTATCTTGCGAAATAAATCCGTGGTTTTCGCTACACGTTTTTATACCCCTTGCCATTGCATATTCTGTAATCTCTCTTATGTTTTGAGCCATCTGTGGGAGCATTAAATCAAATGAATTATTTATTTCAGACAAACCATTACATACATCATGACGCATAACCTTTGTGCCAAGAGACTCTGCTACCAACACCTGCTCTTTTACTCTGTTAATCTCTTTTTCTCTTTCCTTTGGTTCATCGTGGTACATTGTTGCACCAATTGTGTAACTACAGATAGTTATTCCCTGTTCATCTGCCTTTTTCTTAACTTCTCTTGCGTAAGATAAGTTTTCCTCAAGGCTCTTTTCCATGTTGTATAAATTAAAGTCGGTATATTCCATGGCTGTAAAGCCCATTTCCTTTACTTTATCAATAAGTGTTAAGCAATTGAGTTCACCCTTATTAAGGACTTGTTGGAAAGAGTAAGAACTAACTGATACTATCATAAAATTACCTCATGGCCTGTTGTTGCTGATTCGTAAATGGCATCTAAAATCTTCATAATTGTTACACCATCTTCTGCAGGAGCCATACACTTTGTTCCATTTGCAACGCAATCAATGAAGTGGTTAATTTCGCTGTCAAACAAGTCGCAACCGTCCTTAAGGTTTGCAATAGACGGGGTAACGTCTACCATATAATCGTTCATTTCCATATAAAACTTAGGGTCACCGGCAAGGGATGCACCGCCCTTACTTCCGAATATTTCCTTGGCAGTAATGCCTTCTCCGTTAAGGCTGTAGCTTGTTTCTAAAAGCGTTGTTGCCCCGTTATCGTACTTAATTAAAGCAACAGCCAAGTCCTCAACGTCACTAATATCATCGTCTGTGGCATCTTCAGGCTTCCAGCCTACACTTGTCTTCAAGTTATGTCGGTTTCCCAGCTTATTAAAAGTAGAAGCATAAACAGAAACAGGCTTAGGATTACCCATTAAAAATCTTGTATGGTCGATTACGTGAACACCTAAGTCTATAACAGGGCCTCCACCTGAAAGCTTCTTATTTGAGAACCAACCGCCGGGGTTACCGTGAGGGCGTAGGTACGTAGCCTTGGTATAATAAATATCTCCGAAATACCCCTTATCAATAAAGTCCTTTGCAACTCTTGAACCATCCTCAAATCGCATAACAAAACCAACCATTAAAAGTTTGTTTGCGTTTTTTGAAACTTCTAACATTTCTTCTGCTTCTCTGGCACTATAAGCCATAGGCTTTTCACAAAGAACGTGAAGCCCGCTGTTTAACGCCTTAATTGTGCACTCCGCGTGGCTACAGTTCCATACGCATACATCTGCTGCATCAAGCTTAACACTTGCAAGCATTTCGTCAATTGAATTAAATGTATTTTTAATATTGTACTTTTCTGCAAACTTTTTAAGCCTTTCAGGGTTAATATCGCATACTGCAACAACTTCTGCTTCTTTATTCTTTGAGTAAGAATTCATGTGAACCTGAGCAATATTCCCCGCTCCTACTAAACCAATTTTAATCATTTTATTCCCACCTATCCTATAATATTCTTTAAGAAATTAACAGCTAATTCTATATCTGCTTTTGGGTTATCTCCAACTTCTCTTTCAATTGTAAGATACCCTTTATACCCTATTTCGTCCAGAGCTTTTAGGTAGTTAGGGAAATCCACCTGACCTGTTCCAAGAGGAACTTCGATAAATGCAGGATCATTAAGCATTTTATCCTCTTCCAAACCGTAAATTACTTCAGCGCTCTTCTTATGTAACATCTTACCGTCCTTTGCGTGGGTATGTACAATGTAATCCTTTAAAGTGTAAACAGCTTTAACAGGGTCATCACCTGTTACCATTACAAGGTTTGCAGGGTCAAGGTTTACTGCAACACCCCTACCACCCAATGAATCTAAGAATTTTTTAAGGGTTGCCGCTGTTTCAGGTCCTGTTTCAATAGCAAAGTGCGAAGCCATATTATCAGCAAATTCGCAAAGCTCTCTGCAAGCCTTTTGCATAATTTCGTAGCGTGGGTGGTTTCCCTGTTCCGGGACAACACCTATG
>JAAZFB010000020.1 GCA_012511915.1 Clostridiaceae bacterium | reverse complement strand
TATTTGACAGCCAAATTGAAAGCAGTAATCGTACAAACCTAAATGATACGATTTTCTACCTAACACGGGAAATTCAATCAGCTGAGGGGGTTATCATAAGCAGTAACGGAAAGAAAATGAAAATAAATCAACGTGGAAGTGAAGATTATTCTCTTGGCTACACCATTACAGAAAATTACCCTGTGGACTACCTTGCTTTTAAAGGAAAAAGATTGATTAATATTGAGTATGATGGGAGCAGTTTTTCATTTAGTAGCAAGGGTATAGTGGTTACACTACAAATTGTAAAGAACAATATAGAGTTAAACCAAAGTCCACAGGAAATATGTTTTGAGGTTGCTCCACGAAGTGAGAGTGTTGTATTGAAAATAATTGATTGAGAAATTGGTAATATTATGATATAATTTTTATACAAGAAAAGATAAAAAGGAAACTGTGTGAGGAGCAGGCTTATGCTTTATGAAAAAATTCACGGTGACTTGTCCGCAATTCCGAACCTGAAAACAAAGGATATTGACGCATATAATAAACGACTGATTAAATCAGGCACTGATGTCAGCAAAATTAGAGACTATATTTTGACACACCCACTTTTACACCGCACTTATTTCCAAGTGTCATTAGGCTTGATCACCGATACTGCCAAGCAGTTTTCCTTTATAGAGGATAATGAGGACTACTTGCAAGATTGGTGGCATGTAGACCAGTTGACACAGTTCGTAAGAAAGCCAATCAATTTTGAGTTTGCCTATACCAAGGCAAAAGGATATATTAAATCTACAAAGCCATTTACACGGCGTTGGGGCTATGTGTTATTCTTGACGGGACTTCAAAAAGATGCTAAGAATACAAAGCTGATTTTGTCGCTGATGAAAAATGACGAACAGTACTATGTCCAAATGGCAGAGGCATGGCTTATCTGCGATTTAGCCGTGTTTAACCCCAAAGATACCATTGCATTTATTGAAGGCTCCGACCTTCATTACAGCATCCTCGGAAAGGCTATTCAGAAAATGGTTGATTCCTATCGAATCAATGATAAAGATAAAGAATATGTGAAATCCCTTCGAGCAAAGCTTAAAAACAACTAAAACAGAGTAGTCCATGCTGCAGGTGCAATAAAGAGGTATATTTCAAACACAAACCGATTATATGATAACCTATCTTTTGATTCAGAAAGGAAAAATAATATGACTAAAAAGAAAAACGAAATTACAATTCGTTCAAGTGCTGCTGAGTATTTGACTTTCGTTGCTTCGACCGGCGAGCAGGAAAGTAGCATTGAAATGCGATATGAAGATGAGAATATATGGTTGACGCAAAAGATGATGGCTATACTCTATGACGTCAGTATCTCCGCGATAAACCAGCATATAAAGAAAATATTCGAGGATGATGAACTCGATGAAACTTCAGTTATTAAGAAATACTTAATAACTGCTGCTGATGGCAAAAACTACAAAACAAATCACTATAGTCTGCAAATGATTATTGCAGTCGGTTTTAAAGTGAACAATCAGCGGGCTGTGCAATTCCGCAAATGGGCAAATGGTATTGTAAAGGACTACACAATAAAAGGATGGGTAATGGACGACGAACGCCTAAAAAATGGGGGCACTGTTCTTACAGATAAATATTTTGAAGAACAGCTTGAAAAAATCCGTGAAATTCGTTTGTCGGAGAGAAGGTTCTATCAGAAAATAACTGATATATATTCAACTGCACTCGACTATGATCGTACTGCTAAGACCACAAAGGAGTTTTTTGCGAAGGTGCAAAACAAAATGCACTTTGCTGTCCACGGACACACAGCATCAGAAGTAATCTATGAAAGAGCCAATGCGGAAAAAACGCATATGGGGCTTACTTCATGGAAAGATGCTCCCGATGGTAAGATAATGAAAAGTGATGTTTCCGTCGCCAAAAACTATTTATCGGAGGGTGAACTACAATCTCTTGAAAGAATTGTATCCGCCTACCTTGATTTAGCGGAAGACCGGGCGCAAAGGCATATTCCAATGACAATGGAGGATTGGGCAAAGCGTTTGGATATATTTTTGAAGGCAGATGATCGGGAGGTTTTACACAATAGTGGCAAGATAACTGCTGAGATTGCAAAACAGCACGCTGAAAGCGAATTTGAAAAATACAGGATTATCCAGGACCGTCTATATGAAAGTGATTTTGATCGCTTCATAATTTCAGAAAAACCCGATATGGAGAAATAAAGAACACAATCTTTAGGGAAACAAGTAATAGATTGTAAATTCCAATAATTCGCTTATATTAAGCCAGTAAAATAGGAATTTGTGGAGGCGCAAAACAGTGATTACAATGGAAGACTTTGAAAAAGTAGATATGAGGGTAGGCACAGTTGTATCGGCATCTATTAATGAAAAAGCCAAAAAACCGGCATATAAGCTGATTATTGATTTTGGCGATGAAGTCGGAGTCAAGACATCCTCGGCACAGCTTACAACGCTTTACACAGCAGATCAATTGATTGGCATACAAGTAATTGCAGTAATGAATTTTCCTCCTCGTCAAATAGCTGGTGTCAAGAGTGAAGTTTTGGTTTTGGGCTGTAATTCAAAGAAAGGAACAGTACTGCTTCGTCCATTAGAAACTGTTGGAAACGGCGACCATATTTATTAACACATAAACAACAAATAATTGGCGTTAAGATTGTGAGGTAATGGATGGCGAAGTATGAAAAAACTTTTAAGGATAATTTTAATCAAATTCTAAATAGCATACACGATGGAATACTACATGGCAGTTTTTCTGCCAACTATGAAGATGGAAGTGATTTTTCTGTTGGTGAAACAAGGTGTGCAGTTCGTGTTTATGAGCGATACAACATGATGGGGAAAAATCGTGTAAGTCCAAATGTAACACTTGTTGGTAATAGAGATAATCTTCATATTTCGGCTGTTACTTCCGGCGGAAGCCAAGCAGTATTTTTCAAGATAAATACATTTGGTGAAAAAGCTTTTTTTGGATTGCCTTAGAAATATTATTGAGGGTTAGACTGTAATTAACATTAAGAGAGGAATAAATATGGCTGCATTTGATTTCAAAAAGGAATATAAAGATTTGTATCTCCCCAAGAGTAAACCAAGTATCATTGATGTGCCGACAATGCGTTTCATTACAGTTGACGGTGAGGGTGACCCTAACACTTCTGAATTTTACAAGAAAGCGATTGAGGTTCTTTATGGCCTTTCTTACTCTATTAAAATGAGTAAAAAAAGCGGCACACAGCCAGAGGGATATTTTGATTATGTAGTGTTGCCCCTTGAAGGGCTGTGGTGGTTTGTGGGTGATTCCTTCGATGGCAATGTTGCCGAAAGGAAGGACGAATTTAACTGGACAATAATGATTCGTCAACCTGACTTTGTCACACCTGAAGTTTTTGAAAATGCAAGGACGACCTTGTCAAAGAAAAAACTCGAACTTGATACATCGATTGCAATACTTAAGGATTTTACAGAAGGCTTGTGCGCCCAAGTTATGCACGTTGGCTGCTATGACGATGAGGCTCCTACTGTGGCGACATTAGAGGAGTTCATTAAATCCCAAGGGTATCGCACAGAGATGTCCGGCATGCGTCAACATCACGAAATTTATATAAGCGACCCTCGTAAAACTGCGCCGGAGAAGCTTAAAACAGTAATTCGACATCCTATTGCAAGGATATAACTACGAATTTAAAATATACGAACTTCATCGAAGGGGGGATTATCATGAGTAAAACGGTAGTTGTATTTCAATCTAAGTATGGCTCAACTCAAAAATATGCCGAGTGGATAGCAGAAGAATTATCGTGCCATGTGTTCCAGCGGAAAAATATAAAATCGACTGATTTGGAATCATATAATACTATTATTTATGGTGGCGGTCTTTATGCAGGTGGTGTAGCCGGAATTAATATAATAACAAAAAACTTTGATAAAATCTGCAATAAAAACATAATAGTATTTACTTGCGGATTGGCTGATCCTGCTGACAAAGAAAACACTGATCATATTAAACAAAGTATTAACAAAGTTTTTACGGACAAAATGCAAAACAAGATAAAGGTGTTTCATTTGCGTGGTGCTATAGACTATTCAAAGCTTGGATTTATACATAAGGCAATGATGGCTATGCTTCGTAAAATGACACTGAGAAAGGATTATGATTCCTTGCGCAGTGAGGATAAAGAAATGCTTGACACTTACGGGCAGGTTGTAGATTTTACAGATAAATCAACAATAATGCCAATTGTTGATTATGTTCGGAAATTATAAAGGAGTTTCTATAGAGGTATTGAGTTTACAAAATGGAGGTTCTTGCTTTGAAAAAGACATTAATCAATTGGCTTGGATTACTGGGTCCGATCAGCTTTATTTCTTATGTAGCGGCTGTTATTTTTAGCCCGTTGGCATATCCCGAATACAATTGGATGGCACAGGCATAGTACCTCAAGATTATTTTGGCATTCCGGAACGCTTTAGCGTTATTTGCCGCCACAGGCTTTAATGCCGTATTGGGCGTGTACTTATTTCGGGGGTTTGAAGCAAAACGGACAGGTTCCTTACCAAACAAATTACAATGTACCCATTAGG
>JAAZFB010000210.1 GCA_012511915.1 Clostridiaceae bacterium | reverse complement strand
TTTTAAAACATTTTGTAGGTAATTACTGGTGATGTCTTGTTTTTTGTTTCTTGACGACAACGAAAGCAATTTTACCATGATTGATGACCATTGTCAACACCTTTTTACAAAATAAAATAAAGAATTTTTACAAAAATTTTTTTAACGCGATTTAGTATTAATGATAATAGTGTTGAATAGTTGGGATTCAAATTATATGTGATAATTTTGCGGCCCCCAATTATTCAACACCACCTGATCAGTATTACAACCCTAAATTATCTTTTACTTTATCCAAAAAGCTTTTGCGTACACCTAATTCATATATACCAAGTGTTTCGCCGAAACTTTTTAATATTTCTTTTTGTTTATCGGTAAGGTTTTGGGCACATCAACTATAACCTTAACAAACTGGTCGCCCTGTCCGCCACCGCCAAGGCGTTGTATACCTTTGCCTTTTAGCCGAAAGTTTGTTTCGCTTTGTGTGCCTGCAGGTACTTTAAACTTTACCTTACCGTATAGGGTAGGGGTGTCTATTTCTGCTCCCAAAGCGGCTTCTACAAATGTAATCGGCATTTCTATGTGCACATCATAACCATTTCTTTTAAATATACTATGTTTTCTAACGTTGATATGCAATCGCAAATCGCCGGGCGAACCACCTTTTCTGCCATGATCCCCTTGACCCCGTAATGTAATCACTTGGTCGTTATCTATTCCGGCGGGTATTTTTACGTTTATTTTACGTGATTTTCTTTCAAGCCCGCCACCGCCACATTGCTCACAGGGATTTTTTAAAATTGTGCCTTCTCCTCCACAGGTAGTACATGTGGTAACAGTTGAAAAAGAGCCGAGCATTGTTCTTTGAACACTGTGCATTTCTCCGCTCCCCTTACAAGTAGGGCAGGTTTCGGGGTTTGAGCCTGCCTTTGCACCACTGCCACCGCATTTTGTACAGGTTTCATAACGGCTTACATTTACTGTTTTCTCTGCACCCTTTGCTGCCTCTTCAAAAGTAATGGTAATAGATTCTTGTAAATCTCTCCCCCTTACAGGGCCTCTTTTTGTTCTGCGGGCTGAAGTCGAGCCGCCAAAAAAACTGCCGAAAATATCGCCTAAGTCCACACCGCCAAAATCGCCGAACCCGTTATACCCATTAAAGCCTCCTGCACCGTAAGTTTCATCAACCCCGGCATGACCGAATTGATCATAACGGTTCCTCTTTTCGTCATCGGAAAGTGTGGAATACGCCTCGTTAACCTCTTTGAATTTTTCTTCCGCCGATTTATCACCGGGGTTTTGATCGGGATGAAATTGCTTAGCAAGTTTGCGATATGCTTTTTTTATCTCATCCTTACCGGCACCTTTTTGGATGCCAAGCACCTCGTAATAATCTCTTTTTTGTGCCACTTAACCATCATTAGCCTTTCCGCCCCATAATTAATAAAAGCAATTGCGCCTTATCGCGAGCCGAATAAGGCGCTTTTTTAAAGAGGTGGTGTCGAATACTTCAGTCATAAAATTTGTAACCTTAATTTTCGACACCCTCATAATTGTTTACTTTTTTATTCTTCATCATTTACAGTATAATCTGCATCAACTGTTTTGTCACCTTCGGGCTGAGCTGTTTCGCCTTCAGGAGGCGTCTGTTGCTCGGCTGCATTTGCATATAATTTTTGTGCAAGCTCGTTAAATTTCTTTGAAAGCTCCTCACTTGCGGCTTTTGTTTTTTCTGTGTCTCCCGATTCAACCGCTTTTTTGACCTTTTCAATCTCCGCCAAAACGGCTGACTTTTCTTCCGCCGAAAGTTTATCGCCTAAATCCTCAACAGCTTTTTCGCTTTGATATATTAAATGTTCAGCATTGTTTTTAACTTCTGCCTTTTCTTTAAATTCTTTATCCTGCTGAGCAAACTTCTCGGCATCTTTCATAGCATTTTCAATATCTGCCTCGGATAAATTAGAACTTGCTGTAATTGTAATTTTTTGTTCCTTACCTGTGCCTAAATCTTTTGCACTGACATTAACAATGCCGTTTGCATCAATATCAAAAGTAACTTCTATTTGCGGTACACCGCGCCTTGCCGGAGGTATTCCCGAAAGTTCAAACTGACCCAATGATTTATTATAAGCTGCCATATCACGCTCGCCCTGTAATACGTTAATCGTAACGCTTGTCTGGTTATCGGCAGCGGTTGAATATACCCTGCTGTTTTTTGTAGGTATCGTGGTATTCCGCTCAATAAGTTTGTTAAACACTCCGCCCTCTGTTTCAATACCAAGCGACAGTGGTGTTACATCTAACAATTGCAACCCTTTGACATCCCCACCAAGTACCCCTGCTTGAATGGCAGCTCCTACAGCAACACACTCATCAGGATTAATGCCCTTTGTGGGTTCTTTCCCTATAAGACGGGTTACCGCTTCTGCCACGGCAGGTATTCTCGTTGAGCCGCCAACTAAAAGAACCTTGTCAACTTTCTGAGGGTCAAGGCCTGCATCAGACAACGCTGTTCTTACCGGCCCCATAGATTTTTCTACCAAATCGGCTGTGATTTCATTAAACTTCGCACGTGTAAGAGTTATATCCAAATGCTTAGGGCCAGAGGAATCTGCGGTAATAAACGGTAGGTTAATGTTCGTGGATGTTACGCCCGATAAATCTATCTTTGCTTTCTCGGCAGCTTCTAACAACCTTTGCAATGCCATTTTATCTTTGCGAAGATCAATACCGTTTTCCTTTTTAAACTCATCGGCTATATAGTTCATAACTCGTTCGTCAAAGTCGTCTCCACCAAGTCGGTTATTACCACTTGTAGATAGAACCTCAAAAACGCCGTCTCCAATTTCTAAAATCGAAACGTCAAAAGTTCCCCCACCAAGGTCATAAACCATAATCTTCTGC